>JAAWNI010000022.1 GCA_022798855.1 Lawsonibacter sp.
CAGGGCCTTCTCCACCCGGCCGGTGCAGTGGGCGCACATCATGCCCTCAATCTTCATGGTCTTATTCATAGCTTTGCTTCCTCCTTGATTTGTATTTTCCTTCATCTCCAGAGGGCACGCGCCGCCGCAGGCGGGGGCCGCCGGAGTGTCAGACCTGAATTTGCTCCTGAAAAAGCGCAGGCGCAGGGCGTTTGTCACCACCGTCACCGAACTGAGGCTCATGGCGGCGGCGGCGAACATGGGGTTGAGCTGCCAGTGGAGCGTGTAGTAAAACACGCCGGCGGCCAGGGGAATCCCCAGGGAGTTGTAGAAAAAGGCCCAGAACAGGTTCTGCTTGATGTTCCGGATGGTGGCCCGGGACAGCTCCACGGCGGCGGCCACGTCCAGCAGGTCGGACTTCATCAGCACAATGTCCGCCGACTCGATGGCCACGTCGGTGCCCGCCCCGATGGCCATGCCCACCTCGGCCCGGGCCAGGGCCGGGGCGTCGTTGATGCCGTCGCCCACCATGGCCACCTTCCTGCCCTCGGCCTGGAGGGAGGATATCTTCCGCTCCTTGTCCTGGGGCAGCACCTCGGCCATGACCTGGGTGACCCCCAGCTCCCGGCCGATGGCTTCGGCGGTGCGCCGGTTGTCGCCGGTGAGCATGACCACCTCCAGACCCAGCTCCCGGAAGGCGGCCACGGCGTCTTTGCTGGAGGGCTTGGGGGTGTCGGCCACAGCGATAATGCCTATTAATTCATGCTCCACTTCATCCGCAAAGTATAGGGGCGTCTTGCCTTGGGCGGCCAGCTCGTCCGCTTTCGCCGCCCATTCGCCCAGGTCAATGCCCGCTTCCTCCATCATGGCCCGGTTGCCGCCGAACTGGATGTGGTCCCCCAGCTCCGCCCGGACGCCCCGCCCGTGGATGGCTTCAAAGTTGTTTACCTGGACCAGCTGGTGTTGGATTTTCCGCCGCTCCGCCTCCTCCACGATGGCGGCGGCCAGGGGGTGCTCTGAGGGTTTCTCCAGGCAGTAGGCAATCCAGAGCAGGTCATTCTCTTTCACTCCAAGCGCGTCAACGGGCAGGATGTCGGTGACCACCGGCCTGCCCTGGGTGAGGGTGCCCGTCTTGTCCAGCACCACCGTGTCGATGGTGTGGAGCGTCTCCAGGGCTTCGGCGGACTTGATGAGGATGCCGTTCTCCGCCCCCTTGCCGGTGCCCACCATGATGGCCACGGGGGTGGCCAGCCCCAGGGCGCAGGGGCAGGAGATGACCAGCACGGCCACGCCGGCGGTGAGGGCCTGGGTGGCGGTGTGGCCGGTAGCCAGCCATGCCACCGCCGCGATGAGGGCGATGCCCATGACTACCGGCACGAAAATGCCGGAAACCTTGTCCGCCAGCTTAGCGATGGGGGCCTTGGAAGCGCTGGCTTCCTCTACCAGCCGGATCATCTGGGCCAGGGTGGTGTCCTCCCCCACCCGGCTGGCTTCAAAGGTGAAAAAGCCCGACTTGTTGATGGAAGCGGCGGCCACCTTGTCCCCGGGGCCCTTGTCCACCGGGATGGACTCGCCGGTGAGGGCGGACTCGTCCACGGCGGACTGGCCCTCCACAATGACGCCGTCCACTGGAATGGACTGCCCCGGACGAACCACCACCCGGTCCCCCACCTGGACCTCCTCCACGGGGACCTCTGCCTCCACGCCGTCCCGAATGACGGCGGCTGTCTTGGGCGCCAGGTCCATCAGGCGGCTGATGGCTTCCCCCGTCTTGCCCTTGGAGCGGGCCTCCAGAAATTTACCCATCGTGATCAGGGTGAGGATCATGCCCGCCGACTCAAAGTACAGGTCCATGTGGTACTTGGATACCAGCTCCATGTCCCCGCGTCCCAGGCCCCAGCCCATCTGGTAGATGGCGAAGACACCGTAGACCACGGCGGCGGCGGACCCCACGGCAATCAGGCTGTCCATATTGGGCGCCCGATTCCATAGAGTTTTAAATCCCACCTTATAATACTTGTCGTTGAGGTACATGATAGGCAGGGTGAGGAGCAGCTGGGTCAGCCCGAAGGCCACCGCGTTCTCGTGCCCCACCAGAAAATCGGGCAGGGGCGCGCCCATCATGTGGCCCATGGAGATATAGAACAGGGGGATGAGGAAGACAAAGGACCAGACCATCCGGTGTTTCATCCCGGCCAGTTCCTGGGCCATGACGTCCTCCTTGGGGGCGGCGTCCTTGCCCCCCGCCCGCTGAGGCAGGGAAGCGCCATATCCGGACTGTATTACCGCTGTTATAATATCCTCTGGGGATATAATTTTCTCGTCGTACTCCGCCGACATGGTGTTGGCCAGCAGATTCACCGTGGCGGTTTCCACCCCCTCCAGCTTGTTCACCGCCTTCTCCACGTGGGCGGAACAGGCGGAGCATGTCATCCCCGTGATGTTAAATTTTTGCTTTGCCATCGTTTTCACCTTGCTTTCCCTCGGTCTTATACCCCCCCACCCCCGGGGGGTGTCTTTATCATATCTCCATTCCTCGGTTTTGTCAAGGGAAATTTTTATTGGAACGCGTCCCGCCATACATCTCGCCGCAGCCGCTGGAGCTGCCGCCCTGCACGAACTCCCGCCAGGCCCCGTGTGCAGGGCAAGGGCTCTGCCCTTGCCTTCCCCCATAGGCAGGGGTGGAACCCCTGTCCCACATGGCGCTAACCAATATTCTCCCGGGTCCTGTGTAAAATATCCGCTACCCGCTCTCTTTTGGGCATGAAAAAGCGGCGGGAGAACCATTCCCACGCCGCTTTCGGTAATTGGAACGAGCTTGAATCCTTACGCCCACACGTCAAAGTTGTACTGGGCGGGCGCGGGCACGCTGGACATCATCTCCATGACAGCCTGCGCCTGGTTCTCCATATCCTCCATGGCCATCTTCATCAGCCCGAAGGTATAGTTGGTCTGAAACTGAGCCATCTGCATATTCATGACAGCATCCATAAACGTCCCCTCCCTTCGTTTAAAATCAGGTTTCGCTCCACACTGGATATCGGCAGAAACGCCGGATTTCATAAGGGCTGGCTCCCTTTTTTTACCGCAGCTCGGTAACCGCGTTGCTCTCCGGGTCCAGCCAGTAGATGTGCTCCTGGTCGGCGCTGAGCATAATAATCCCCTCCAGGTCGGGGTAGTGGCCCCCGCCGGACTCCACCCGCCGGTACAGGTTGAAGCGGCGGCAGTCCAGGCCGTCCACCTTCACAAAGCCCTCCACCGGGAAGATCTCATACTCCTCCATGGATTCGCCATCCAGGCCCAGCTGGCTGGGGGACATGCCCTTGATCTTCTCGATTTGGGCGGTCACGGGGACAGTCTCGATGACCTCAGAGCCCAGGCCGCCGCCGGGGTTCTTCTCCGGCTCATGGATTTTCCCCTCGGGGGCGGAGGTCCGGAAGGTCAGGGCGCTGGCGTCCGACCAGCCAATGACCATTTGGAAGACATGGCCCTCCTGGACCGACGCCCGGGCGATTGTCACCGAGCCCACCGCGTCCTCCAGCACCGGGCGCTCCTCCAGGTGCAGGAAGGTTTCGTCCACCAGGACGAACTTCTCCTCCCCACCCAGCACGGCGTCCAGATAGCGGTCCACGATGGCCGCAGGGGAAGCCACGTCATAGATATAGGTGTAAGTAGGCACCCCGGGGTCCGGCTCGGCGGAGGAGGACGCAGAGCTGGAGGAGCCCTCCGATTTGTTCGCCGGGTCCGGCTTCCGGAAGGCGATAAGGGCCCCCTCGCCCTCCTCCAGGAGGGTGTCCAGGGAGATGGTGGCGTCCTGGACCTCCTCCCCGCCCTCCTCGTTTTGAATGGGCTCACCGGCGATAAACACCTCCAGATTCTTTGGCGGCTCCTCCTCGCCGGGGCCCGGCTCCGAGCCGCCCAGCAGGTCGATGCCGAACCGAGGCAGGACAAACAGCACGGCGGCGGCGGCGATGGCGGCCACCAAAATCAGTACCAGCGGTATCAGAAGCAGCTTCTTTTTGCCCTTTTTCCCCTGCTGGCCCTCCTGCAGCTCTTCCTCCTCGCCGCCCTTTTTCTTTTTTTCCTTTTTCTTTTTTGCCATGATTCATTCACCCCAATTACTGTTCCAAATAGCGGATGACCACGTCATCCTGGGGCCGAAGCTCCTGGGTAAAGGCGCATTCGGCTCCGTTGACCTTCAGCTCCACGCCCCGGTCAAGATGTTCAAAGTCCACTTCGGACTGCTCCAGCAGGTCCATCACATAGTAGGGCCCTCCCTCCGCTTTTCCGGGCAGCTCCAGCGTCCGTCCGTTGAGGACCACCTGGAGGGCTTTTCCCGCCCGAGGCGCGGGGGCGGCGGGGACAGGCTCCCGCCTGGCGGGGGCCTGTTCCGGGGGGGCGGGCCTGGCCTCCGCCCGGACCGCCTCTCTGGGGAGGGGCCTGGGCTCCACGGGGACCGCCTCCGGGCGGACCGGCCGTGGCCGCTCTCTGGGCTCCTCCGGGGGCTTGGGCGGCGGTGGCGGCGGCGGGGCCGGGTGGCTGGAGGTGGCGATCTGGTCGCCGGTGTTCAGCTGGGTATCCAGGTCGGCCATCCTGCCGTTTACGGTGACTCCGCCCGCGAAATCCCCTCCCAACACCTCTTTCAAGGTCCGCTGGGCGGGCGCGCCGGGCACCGCCGGCGTGAACTGGATGCTGTCCCCGGCGTAGACCAGGGTGGAGGGGGCCGTCTCTTTTCCGTTCAGCGTCAGCACGCAGGGGGTGGCCGGCTCCCCCCGGAACAGCACCCGCTGGCCGTCCACCGTGACGCTCAGATTTTTGCCGGTGCGGCCCAGCAGGTCGGGGGAGGAGTAGCCGTTCATCATCAGCAGCTCCAGCACGGTGAGGGAGCCGCTGCGGAAAAGCTTGGCCGGCCGGCCGTTGAGCATGATGCGGTAGCTGTCGCTGATCAGGCCCAGGCCGGCGGAGACGGCGATGCCCAGGGGGGTGGCCAGCTCCGGGTCGTTCAGGTCGTACTCGTCGGAGAAGGCGGTCATCTCGTAGTTGTTGCCCGCCAGGGCCACCCGGTTCTCGTCCATCTCCAGGGCTTCCGCCACCAGGGCCCGCAGGCCGTCCAGCTTGCTGCCGCCGCCCGCCAGAAAGAGGGCGGAGGGGGGCGCGCCGTTCAGGCTGAGTACCCGCTGGGCGATCTCCTGCGCCAGGTTCTGGGCGGGCTGGCGGACCACCTCCTGGAGCTGCTCCCCGGCAACGGTGTGCTCCAGGCCCAGCACGTCCTGGTACAGGACGCTCTGCTCCCGCAGCTGCATCTTCATCCGCTCCGCCGTGGCGAAGGGGACCAGATAGCGGCGCATGAGCTCCTCGGTAACCTCGTCCCCGGCGATGGTGGCCATGGTGTACCCCACCACGGCGCCGTCCCGGCACACGGCGATGTCAGAGGTGCCCGCGCCGATGTCGGCCAGCACCAGATTCAGCAGGCGCAGGTCGGCGGGGATGGCGGCGTTCAGGGCGGCGATGGGCTCCAGCGTCAGGCTGGCCACCTCCAGGCCGGCAGCTTCCATCACGGAGTAAAGGCTCTCCACCACCTCGCCGGGCAAAAAGGTGGCCACGACCTCAGCTTCCAGCAGCTGGCCGTTGTGGCCCCGCAGCGTGGTCATGGGGTAGTGGTCCAGATGGTAGCTGGAGACGGTGTACCCCACCAGATAAAAGCGCCTGCGGCCGTCCTGGTTCAGGCCCAGGGCCGCTTCCGCGGCGGCTACCGCCCCGCTCTCCAGCCGGCCGATGCTGTCGTTGGTGACATGGGTGACCTCCGGGAACTCCAGCTCATAGCTGCCCTTCTCGGTGCGCAGGGCGCGGCCGGCGGCGGCCACGCACACCCGCTCCAGGGCGCAGTCCAGCCGCTCCTCCAGCCGGTCGGTGACGTGGCGGGCCACCTTGGCCACCTGGCTGATGTCCTCGATCTGGCCGTCCAGCATGGCCCGCTTGCTGTGCTCCTCCCGCTCAATGGCCAGCACCTGAAAGCGCTCGTCCTCCACCTTCCCCACAATTCCGATGATGCTGCGGGTCCCAATGTCCAGCGCGAAAATGATATCCTTGTCCTGTCCTTTTCGTTTGACCATCCGCTCCACCTCTTTCCGGTCCTAAACCATGGGCCGTATTTCCGCAAGGATAAGAACGGAGAATATGGCGCCCCGCGTTCAGGGACGCCATATTCTCACAGGACGCGGCCCTGCCGCCCCCTTAGAAGCCGTGCCACCGCGCAGTCCCCCAGGGCAAAATCCCTTTTCAAACAGCGCCTATTGGCACAGCTTCTTAATATTTGGCGCCGGTAAAGGGATTGTCAGAAACGCCGCCGGCGTAATCGCCGTCGCTCTCCCAGCTGGAAGCGCTGCTCTGGAAGGAGGGCGCGGGCTGGGGCGCGGGGGCGCTGTAGCTGCTGAACCCGCCGCCCAGACGGGAGCTCACCTTGAACTCGGCCATCATCTGGTGCATGATGTTGGCCTGGGAGGACAGCTCCTCGCTGGCCGCGGCGCACTCCTCGCTGGTGGCGGAGTTGGTCTGGACCACGGCGGAAATCTGGTCGATGCCCTCGGTAACCTGCATAATGGCGGTGGTCTGGCTCTCCACGGCTTCCACCACAGTCTCCATCATGGTGGTCACACTGCCGGCCAGCTCGCTGGTCCGCTCCAGGGAGGTGGTGACATTGCCCACGGCCTCGGCGCCCTCGCGTACCGCGTTCATGGAGCCGTCGATCAGGTCCTTGGTGGCCTTGGCGGCCTCGTCGGACTTGGTGGCCAGGTTGCGCACCTCGTCGGCCACCACGGCGAAGCCCTTGCCGGCGGAACCGGCCCGGGCGGCTTCCACGGCGGCGTTCAGCGCCAGGATGTTGGTCTGGAAGGCGATGTTCTCGATGGTGGCGATGATCTTGCTGATCTCCTGGGAGGAGTTGGAGATGTTCTCCATAGCGATGTTCAGGCGCTTGACATACTCCACGCTGGTGCTGATCTGGCTGCCCGCCTCGTGGACGGACTGGCCGGCCTTCTCGGCGGCGGAAGCGGTCTGCTTGGCGTTCTCAGAGATGTCGGTGATGGTGGCGGACAGCTCCTCCACAGAGCTGGCCTGCTGGGTGGCGCCCTGGGCCAAGGCCTGGGCGCTGTTGGACACCTGGTCGGAGCCGGCGGACACCTGGTCGGCGGACTGGGAGATATTGGAGATCGTCTCGCTCATGCGGAGGACGAACTGGTTGATGCTCTCCTGGATGGGCTTCAGGTCGCCGGGGAAGGTGGCGGTCAGCTCCACGTCGAAGTTGCCCCGGGCCATCTGGGCGGTGGTGTCGGAGATGTCGGTAATCACGCTGTTGAGCACCTTCTGGCTGGTGCGCAGGGCGTCGCACATTTCGCCCAGCTCGTTCTTGCCCACAAAGTCCACGGGCACCCCAAGATTGCCCTGGCTGAAGCCCACCAGAGCGCCCCGCACCTGGGCGGTGGGCTCCGTGATGCTCCTGATGATCTTAAAGGCTATGTACAGCACGGCCACGGTGGTCAGGACCATCACAACAAGGATGATGCCAAGGGCGATGTTGGAGGTCATGTTCTGATCCTTAATGATCTGATCCTGCTCCCCCTGCAGGAACTCGGCCAGGGCCGTGCCGGAGTCGGCGGCGGCGTTCAGGGCGGGGGTGCACTCGTTCACAATCAGCTCCGCCGCGCGGTTGCGGTCGGTCCTCACCACTGTGGCGATCTCCTTGGCCTCCACCATCCAGGTGTTCAGGGTGTTGACAAAGGCGTTCAGCAGGCTGCGGTCGCTCAGGTCCTTGGGATAGGCGTCCTCCATCTGCTTGATTTCGGTGGTCAGCTCCTCCAGCTTGGAGTTGACAGTGGCAAGTCCATCCTGATTGCCGGAGAGGGCCACATCCCGCAGGCTGCGCGCGGCAATATTGTAGTTGATCCGGCAGTCGGCGATGAGCGTATTGGTCTTGACATAGTGGTCCAGAATGTCCGTATACGCCTTTTTCTGCATGTTCATCATGACCAGAGAGGCGATGATGATCAGTACAGACGCCAGAATCGTAGTGCCAAATCCCACTATCAGGCTCTTCTTGATGGACATATTCTTGAAATTCATATGTAGTTCCTCCTATTTTTCTCCGCCGCCGGACTCAGGCCCGCGCCGGAAATAATACATGTTTCTGCTTTCTCCCTTTCACGGCCTTACGCCCCGCCCGGGTGCCCCCGCTGGTTGGGCGCGCAAACCGCTCCGCACAGACCTTTCACAACTCACACCGCCTTATAATCTGTTAAATTGCAGCACGCTGGGCGCTGTTTGAAAAATGGAAATATGCACAGGTGTATTGACATTTTTCAAACAAGCCCTAAACAATATCCCCATACTTCCCATTCTTCACATCGCCAAACAGCTTTCCGTCCACCAGCGTCACCACCCGCCGCCGCATGATGTTCACATACTGGCTGGCGTGGGTGGCCATGATGATGGTGGTGCCGTGGTTGTTCAGCTCGGCCAGCAGGTGCATGATGTCCCAGATGGTATCGTCATCCAGGTTGGCCGTCAGCTCATCCAGCAGCAGGATGGGCGGGCTGCTCAGCAGCGCACGGGCCAGCTCCACCCGCCGGGCCTCCCCTATGGACAGCTGGGCCGGGTAGCACTCCGCCACGTCGGGCAGGCCCACCAGCCCCAGCGCCTTCTCCGCCGCGGCGCGGCTCTTGCGCTGCAAACCGCTGGCCCGGGCGGCCACCATCAGGTTCTCCATCACGGTCCGCTTTCGAATCAGCAGGGAAATCTGGCTGACGATCCCAAAGGTCCGGGCCAGCTTGGACTTCCAGGGCCCGAAATACCGGGCGATGTTCACATCGTCCACAAAGACGGCGCCCTCGTCGGGGGAAATCTCCCCGCCGATCAGCTTGAGCATGGTGCTTTTCCCCGCTCCGCTGCTGCCGATAAGGAAGACAAATTCCCCCTGCTCCACCTTCAGGGACAGCTCGCGCACCGCATAGTACTTGCGTTTGTCCCGCTTATCCTCTGATTTATACAGTTTTGACACATTTTCCAGGCGTACTTCCGGCATGCTACGCGGCTCCCTACGGCGGCGCACACTTCCCACCCGGGACAGCGCCATAAATTTATGGTTTCAAAATCTCGCTGTTTGTAGTATAATCTTTTTTGCCCAACTTGGAAAGGGTTAATTTTATTTTTTGGGGGTCAAATGTGAAAAAAAATAAAAAACCTCTGTCTATCACAGGTTCCATCCTTCTGGCGCTGGCGCTGACGCTGGCCCTCACCGGCGCGGCGGGGCTGGGGATCTACTTCTATCAGTCGCCGGAGAGCCTTGCCCGGATCACCGCGCCCATGCAGGCCGGCGCCCAGCAGCTGTCCCATATCGGCCAGAGCCTCTGGGCCAGCTGGAGCGGCGCGGCTTCCACCGCCCTGCGTCGGGCGGCCGCCGACATCCAGTCCTCCCTCCAGACGCTGGCCAGCCCGCCCGAGCCTGAACTGGACGAGATCCAGCTGGTGGACGGCTCCGACCTGGCCCCTCCCCCCAGGTCCTCCGCCAGCTTTACCATCACCGCCTTAGCGGCCCGGAACGGCCAGGAGTTCCTCACCGGGGGAATTCGGGAGATTGTCTACTACGACCAGACCTCTGAGCGCTGGGCCAACGAGCTCTACGGCTCCGACTCCATCGGCGGCTACGGCTGCGGCCCCACTGTGATGGCCATGGCAGTCTCCACCATGACCGGCGAAATCGTGGACCCCGCCCAGATGGCCCAGCACTGTGTGGACCACGGCTATTGGGCCAAAAAGCAGGGCTCCTACCGGACCATCGTGTCCGGGGCGGCCCAGGATTTCGGCCTGGCCTGCACCTCTCTGCCTCCGGAGGAGGCCAGCTACGAGTCCCTCACCCGCCACCTGGCTTCCGGCGGGCTGGTGGTGGCCCTGATGGGGCCGGGGCACTTCACCAACGGAGGGCACTTCATCATCCTGCGGGGCGTCACCCTGGACGGCTCCGTCCTGGTGGCCGACCCGGCCAGCCAGGAGCGCAGCCTGACCACCTGGGACCTGGACCTGATCCTGTCCGAGCTGTCCGCCAGCCGTGACAGCGGCGGCCCGCTGTGGCTCCTGTCACAAAATTTCTTCTGAGAGCCTGTTTGGCATCTCCCCGCACCTGCCCTGGCGGCGTATTTTCCGCCCTGGCTGCGTTAAAAATCCTTGCCATCCGTCAGGATGCCTGCGGATTTTTGCCTTGCAGGGCAAAAAACCCCCTCGCCATTCCAGACACATCGAGATGCTAAACAGGCTTTGACAACGATCTACCCCCGCGTCGTATGTGGCACAGGGGTAGATCATTTTTTATCGCTGCCGCCGGCGGACGGCGGCTCTATTTTCCCCGCTTGGCGTAATAGGAGTCGGAACCGCCCAGGCGGCTGTTCAGCCGCCGGTCCAGCTCCACCACCCGCTCCAGCAGCCGGCGGGCGGGCCCCGCCTGGCCGGCGTAGGCGGCCTCCCCCTCCTCCCGGGGCTCCGCTCCGGACTCCAGGGCGGCCACCCGCGCCTGGTCCTCTGGGGCAAGGCTGCCGCGCTTGATTTCGATGGCCCGTTTCAGCTCCTCCAGCTGGAGGATGGGCTCCTGGCGCATGGAGATCAGCATCCGCAGGGAAACCTGGTCGTTGCGGTCCATCGCTTCGCCCAGCTGCCGGCTCAGGTCCATGACCTCTGACAGCTGGTTATACTTCTTCCGCTCTAAAACGGTCAGATCCAGCCAATCGCCCTTCGTCATGCCTGACGCCCCTGTCCGCCGCTGTTTTTCTCTGCGGCGCGGAAGGTGTCCCGCATATCCACCAGCATGGGGCGCAGGCGGGCCAGCTCCTTTTTGTTCCGGCCGGTCTTGATCCGCCCCATCTCATAGGTGAAGTAGTCATACATCCGGCTCAAATCCCGGCTGATGGGGTATTTCCGGTCCAGCGTCTCGTCCAGGTAGTTGACGATATCAATGCAGCGGTCCATCGCTTCCTCGAACTGGGGCCAGTTCTCCTTCTCCAGCGCCATGGAAGCCAGGGTGCTGCGCTTGACCAGTTCGTCGTAGAGCATCAGCAGAAGCTCCCCGGGGGTCATGGAGTTGATCGACTGCTGCTTATATTGCTGATAGCCTCTTGCGTCCATATTGGCGTTTCCTTTCTAGCGTTCTCAGCCGCCCATCAGCCCGGCCAGGGTGGAGCTCTGGGAGTTCATCTGGTTGATCAGCATTTCCAGCCGGCTGAACTGCTGGGTGTAGCGGTCCACCTGGTTGGACAGCTTATCCTGCCACTTCTCGATCTGGGTGCCCAGGTTGTCGATCTCCTTCTGCCAGGTGTTGTTCATCAGGGACAGGGAGCTCAGAGGGCTGCCAGCCTGCTGGATCAGGATGCCCTTGGGCTCGCCGGTGGTCTTGGCGTAGGTATCCAGGGTGTTTTTCATGTTCTGCATCACGCCGCCGAGTCCGTCGGTCTTGGTGAACACCTCGGCCACCTTGTCGGGCTCGCTCTCCAGCATGGCCCGGAACTTATCCTCGTCCAGGGTGACGGACTGGCTGCCGTCGCTGATGGAGAAGCTGGTGCTGATGCCCATGGCCCGGAGGAAGGCCCCGTCCTCCCCTGATGGGGAGAAGGCGTTGCGCAGCTTGTCATAGAGGGTGGACAGGTTCCGGTCGCCGAAGAGGATGCCCTGCTTGGCCTTCTCCTCATAGCGCTCGATGGCGCTCTCCGTCATGCCGGCCCGGTCGTCCTCGGTGAGGGGCTCGTAGTTGGTAAAGGTGCCGTTGGACTTCTGATAGGGCAGGGTGCTGTAGGCCGACTTGATCTCGGCCATCATGGTGTTGTAGTCCTCCAGCATGCCCTTGACGGCGTCCACGATCTTGTCGGCGTCCACCGTGCTCTTGAAGGTGACGGCGCTGTCGGCCTTGTAGACCGGGTTGCCGGCGCTGTCCAGGTTCTGGGTGCCGTCCTCGTTGAGGGAGCTGTCAAACTCGCCCTTCATATTGATGGTCAGGCCGTCGATGCTCACGCTGTTGGAGCTGCGCTTCATGTTGATCGTCTCCCCGTTGACGGTGACGGTAAACTCGGCGTCCTGGCCGGGCCTGTAGGAGATGGGGGGCGCCTTGTCCTCGTCCAGCTCCACCTTGTCGCCATAGGGGTCGGTAATCTTCAGATCCAGCTGCGCGCCGGTCTTCTTGTCCGTCCCCTCGATCTGGCCGGTGTACTTGTTATAGGCGAAGGAGTGGTTCATCCCCATGGGGGAGTCGTTCAGATTGTCGACAACATCCTGGAGGGTTGTATCCTTTGTAATTTCGAACGTCAGCTCACTCCCGGGGATCCCGAAGGTGAACTCGGCGGTTTTTCCATCCTCCAGCCAGCCGACGCCGTAGGCATCGGCAAAGCTGCTGCCGCTCCGGTCGGGGATCTCGGTGGTGCCGAACATGGCCTCGGCCAGGCCGCCGCTGATCTTGACCTCGCTGTCGGCGCCCGTCTCCTTGGCGGTAAAGGTAAAGTTTTTCGTGGTCTGGGAGTAGCTCACCTGCACGCCGGCTTCGGTGTTGCTGTTGATGTCGTTGAGGATGTCGGACAGCTTGGAATTTTTGGAGTAGTTTCCAATGACCACGTCGTTGATCTTGAACTCATACATGGGGTTGCCGTCGTCGTCCTTCAGCTCCACCGTGTTGCCGTCCTTGTCCTTGCCCTTGGCGGGCTTCAGCTGGCTCAGCTTCTCCTCACCCAGCAGGTCGCCCAGGGTCTTGCTGGTGTTCAGGAAGGTGGTGGAGGCCTTGCCGATGCCCAGGGTGTCGCCCACGTCGGTGTTGATTACCAGGTCGGAGCCCTCCCGCACACTGAACCGCAGCTTAAGGCCGCCGTCCTCGGCGGTGTTCTCCACCTTCACCCTGCCCTTGAAGGCCTTGTCGATGGAGTCGTTGAGGACCTTGGTGTAGTTCTCGGCGTTGTAGTCCAGGGTCTTGCCGTCAGCGTCCTTGATGAAATAGTCGTAGACCTTCTCCCCGTTCTCGTCGGTCACGGGCTTGCCGTCTTCCATCTTGGCCTTTTTGACGATCTCGGGCAGCCTGATGCTCTTGGTGCTGTCATCCAGCCGCAGGTTCATCACCCGGTTGGAGAGGTACTCGGCGTTGCTCACCTCGTGGGTCAGGCTGTCCTTCTTCACCTCGAAGGAGGCGATCTGGTCCTCCTTGGCGTTGTCCAGGTTCAGGCCCAAAGTCTCCTTCACGCTGTCGCTGGCGCTGGTGATATAGACCTTGTTGCCGCCGGTGGATTTGTCGCTGAACGAAATTACGCCGTTGCTCACGCTCACGTTGACCCGGTTCTCAGCGGTGTCCACCTTGCCGCCGGTAAAGCTGATCTGCTGGCCCTCCAGCTTCTTGTTGATCAGGCCGGCCAGCACGTCGGCGTCGGTGGCGCTCTTGCCCTCGGACTCCAGCTTGCTCCTGATCTCCTTCATGGCTTCCACATCGGACACCTCGTCAAAGTTCAGGGTGATGCTGTTGCTGCCGTAGGCCAGGGTCATGCTGCCTTTCAGCGAACCCAGGGTGGTCTTTCCGTTCAGGTCTATGGCCTCACCGGCCTCGATGCTCACGCCGTCGCCCGCTTTCAGGCTGCCGGAGGTCCGGTACTGGGCGGCGGTGGCCAGCTTGTGCACCGCGTCCAGGGAGATGTCGCTGCTGGTCTTTCCGCTGGCCGAAACCAGGTCCTTGAAGGCGCCCAGCGACTCCACCTTCACCGAGCTGTTAAAGAAGCTGGGGGACATCAGGTTGGTGCTGGAGGTGTATGAGGCGTATTTGCTGCTGAACCCCACCAGCTTGCTGATGATGCTGCGGTAGGCGTCCTGCTTCCACTCCGTTTTGGTCACCTTCTGATTCAGGGAATTGATCTTGGTCTGATAGCTCTGTACCAGGCTTTCGATCATGCCCTCCGTATCCAGGCCGCTGGCCAGTCCGCTGACGATATTGGCGCTGTTATACAGGCTGCTGGTCATATTGCTGCCGCTTACTCCACCGAGAGATGCCATAATGATCGCTCCTTCCAATTTGTCTTTATTTCCAATGGTTTTATTGTAAATGAAATAAAAAAGACTCTGTACTTTTTTATCGTCATGTAGTATTATAAAGTTAATAGTTCTCAGAGAAAGATTTTTGAGCTTCCGCCCCGCCGCGCTGGGGCGGGGGTTTGCAAACAGGGGGAGATTTTTTGTCCGTTATCATTACCATCACCAACCAGAAGGGCGGCGTGGGCAAGACCACCACGGCCAGCGCCCTGATGGATGGCCTGCGCCAGCGGGGCGCCCGCATCCTGGGGGTCGACCTGGACCCCCAGGGCAGCCTGGGTTTCTGTCTGGGCCTGGACATTGAGAACTGCGCCACGGTTTATGACGTTTTAAAGGGCTCCCGCCCTATTCGCGAGGTCATCAACCCTTCGGAGTGCGGCGACGTCCTGCCCTCCAACATTCTGCTGTCCTCCGCCGAGCTGGAGTTCAACCGGCCCGGCCGGGAATTTCTGCTGAAAAACTGCCTGGCCGAGGTGGCCGGCGACTACGACTTCATCATCATCGACACCCCGCCCGCCCTGAACGTGCTGACGGTGAACGCCTACGTGGCCGCCGACGGGCTGGTCATCCCCATGGCCCCCGAGATACTCAGCCTGCTGGGGGTGGCCCAGATCCGCGAAACCATCGACACCGTCCGCCGGTGCTACAACTCCCGGCTCCGGGTGCTGGGCATACTCCTCAACAAGTACAACCAGCGCTTCACCCTGAACCGGGAGGTGCTGGACATGGCCGAGCAGATCGCCAAGCAGCTGGACACCAAGGTGTTCCAGTCCCGCATCCGCTCCGGCGTGGCGGTGGCGGAAGCCCCCGCCCACGGCGAAAGCGTCCTCAGCTACGCCCCGGACTCCAAGGTGGCCCGGGACTTCCGCCTGCTTCTCAACGAGATCACCAGGGAGTACGGCTCTTACACCGCCCTCCCCCGCTGACCCGTCCGCGCGCTGTCCGGCCAGGCTTTTCCTAACCGTCCAGCATCCCCGACCGCGCGTACCGGCTCTAAGAACCTGTATTCACAATGTCAAACGACCGTCTGGACGGGCCTTTTGCCGCCTTGCGGCGTTAAAAAATCTTGAAATCCACAAAGGATTCCTGTGATTTTTTGCCTTGCAGGGCGGCA
>JAAWNI010000023.1 GCA_022798855.1 Lawsonibacter sp.
CACAGAGAAGGTGTCGCCCCGCTGGAAGGGCTCCAGCCCGTCGATGGGCTGGCCCAGCGCGTTGATCACCCGCCCCCGCAGAAAGGGCCCCACCGGAAGCGTCAGCCGCTTGCCGGTATTGCGGACGAAGTTGCCCGCGGAAATCCCGCTCATGTTGGCGTAGGGCATCAGCAGGATGTGGTCGTTTTTAAACCCCACCACCTCGGCGGGGATCTGGCCCCCCGACTCGTTGGAGTAGATCCGGCAGATGTCGCCGATGGCGGCCCGGCCGCCGGAGGCCTCGATGGACATGCCCACGATATTCTCGATTTTTCCTGTCCGGCCCACCGTCTCGGCGGAGCGGACGGCGGGAATCAGCTCTCGAAACACGTCAATCTCCTCTTACTGGGGCCAGCGGCCGCCCATCTGGTCATAGAGCACGTCCCGGATGTTGGACATCTGGGTGGACACGCTGGCATCGACAATCTCCTCCGGCGTCTCCACGATGCAGGTGCCCCCCTCATCGTCCGCCATGGGGACCACTTTGATGTGCTGGGACAGCGCCCCCAGGGTGGTGGTCAGGGCGGGGGATATCTGGGCCACCTGCCGGGCGTCGCAGCCGGAGATGTAGATATGCACCCACTCCTGCCGCTTCATCCGCTCGGTGGCGGTCTGGATCATGCGGACAACCACCTCGCTGCTGCTTCTCAGGCTGACCCGCACCACCTTTTCGGCGATGGACAGGCACAGCTCCAGCAGCTCGTCCTGGCTCTGGAGGATCATCTCCTCCCGGGCCAGGGACGCCTTCTCCAGGAAGGCCTGGACCTCCTGCTCCAGCCGGGCGGCGGTGGCCTCCCGGTCGCGGATGGAGTCGTCCATGGCTTTGGCGATGCCCTGGGCATAGCCCTCCCGGTAGCCCTCGTCCCGGGCGCCCGCCCGTATCTCCTCCTGCTCGGCCATGGCCTGGTCCCGGGCCTGGTCCAGTATCTGCTGGGCTTCCTCCCGGGCCTTGCTCAAGATCAGCTCCGCCTGGAGCTGGGCGTAGTGGACGGGCGTCTCCTTTTTTGGGGCCTCCTCCAGCTCCTCTGGCGCGGGCTCCGGCTCCTCCCCCCCCCCGGCCGTGACGTCCAGGGGCTCGGGGGCTGCCTCCTCCACCTCCAGGGGGCGGAACTCGTCCTCGCCCCCCATGAAGATGTCGTCGGTATCCGGGAGGACGTAGGCCTCAGCTTTGGGCTCAAGGAAGCTTTTCAGGATGTTACGCAATGATATCGTCCTTTCCGCCCTTCAAAATCACGATCTCGTTCCGCTCCTCCAGGTCGCGGATAACACCCACGATGCGCTGCTGGGCGTCCTCCACGTCCTTCATGCGGACATTGGTGGTAACCTCCAGGTCGTCCCGGATGCTCTCGGCCATACGGGCGGACATGTTGGTAAACAGCTTGTTGGACACCTCGGCGTTGGCCGTCTTGAGGGCCAGCACCAGGTCCCTGGGGTCGCAGTCCCGGACGAAGCGCTGCACGGAGCGGTCGTCCATGGTGATGATGTCCTCGAAGACAAACATCCGCTTGCGGATCTCGTCGGCCAGCTCGGCGTTATGCTCGGCCAGGCCGTCGAAGATGGACTTCTCGCTGGAGCGGTCCAGGTTGTTCATGATGCCGGCCACGTAGTCGATGCCGCCCACCTTGACGTTGGACTGGGTGATGATGCTGGAGAACTTCCGCTCCATCTCCGCTTCGATGGTCTTGATGGCGGTGGGGGAGGCGCTCTCCATGGTGGCGATGGCTTCCACCACCTTGATCTGCCGCCGGGGCTCCAGCTGTTCGATGACGCCCGCCGCCTTGTCCGGGTCCACGTAGGACAGCACCAGGGCCATGGTCTGGGGGCGCTCGTTTTGCAGGGCGGAGAAGAGGGACTTCACGTCCGCCTTGTTCAGGAAGGCGAACTCGCGGGTCTTGAGGGACTTGGTCACCTTCTCCAGCAGGGCCATAGCGGTCTGGTTGCCGAAGGCCTTCTCCAGCACCGACCGGGCGTACTCCAGGCCGCCCTCGGTGACCGCCTTGCTGGTCATGCAGTTCTGATAGAACTCAGTAAGTACTTCCTCCGTCTGTTCGGAGTTGAGCATGCCCAGCCGGGCCACCTCCAGGGTGAGGGCCTCCACGTCCTCCGGGTCCATGAACTGGTACAGGTTGGAGGCCTTGTCAGCGCCCAGGGAGACGATGACGGCGGCGGCCTTCTGTGGGTATGTCAGTTCAAGCTTCGCTGCCTCAGCCATTGTTGTCATCCTCTCCTCTCAGCCAGGCTTTCACCATCTGAGCGGCGATCTCCGGGTTGTTCTGAGCGAACTGCCGGACTGTCTTACGCAGCTCCATACTCTTCTCGGTGTTGATTTCCATGATGTCGGCGCCGCCGGTGGGGGCAGCTGCCGCCGCAGCCGCGGCAGCTTCGGCCGCGGCCAGGGCCTCGGCCGCCTGCATCTCCTCCTCCAGGGCCATCTGCTGGGCCAGGCGCTTCTTCTTCGCCCTGCTCCTCAGGATCAGGATGATGATCAGCAGGAGGATGAACAGGATCAGTCCGCCGATGGCGGCCAGAAGGATGTAGTCAGGTACGCCGGGCAGGATGCCGCCAGGCAGGCTGGGTCCGGCGGGCGTGTTGTCGTAGAAGGGGGCGACAAGCACCGACACATAGTTCTCCGGGTTCTCGCCGCCGATGCCGGAGGCGGTGGCCACATGGGAGCGCAGGGCCTCTGTGCTCAGGGCGCCGGCGTTCTCGCAGTTCTGGTTGACCGTGACCGCCACCCGTATGTCGGTGATGGTGAAGGCCAGGACCTCCTCCTGCCGGGTCGTCTCGTTGAGGTTCATATCCCGGCCGCCCTGGCCGCCGGCGTAGTCTTCGTCGCCGTTCAGCTCGTTGTTCATCTCCGGGTAGTAGGGGACATCGGAGTTTGTGGTGGTGCCCACCGTGCCGCCTACCGGCTCGGTGCCGTCCCGGATGATCTCCCAGATCCAATGGTCGGAGCCGATCAGGCCGCCCCCCGGCACGGAGCCATCAGGCTGGTCGTATTCGGTCCGGTTGATGACCTTGCGGTTCACGTCTATCGTGGTGTTTACCGCGATCTTCACGTTTCCGGTGCCATAGATGTATCCTATAGACTCCAGCACCTGGGAGCGTATCTTGTTGCTGGTGCTCTCCTCATAGGCCAGCTTCATGGCGCTGGCTTCGCTCATGTTGTCGGAGACGCTGTTTTGGGAGTACAGGTTGCCCTTGGTGTCGCGGATGGTGACGTCGGAGATGTCCATCCCCTCTATGCTGTGGCTCACCAGGTCCCGGATGGACTCCACCATGCCGCTGCTCAGCCTGTCATTGCCCACCTGGGTGACGGTCACCGCCGCGGTGGCCGGCGTGCCCTGGGGCTCCAGCACGTAAATCTGCTGGGTGGCCGGCGCGATCTGCACCTCGGCCCACTGTATCCCGTCAAACTGCATGATGATGGCGGCCAGCTTCTGTTCCCGGGCGCTCAGCCACAGCTTGGCTTCCTCGTCGGTGGTTATGTTCAAGCCGCCGATCCCGTCCCGGTACGACTCGTACAAAAAGCCGGAATTCAGGTTGCCCGAAAGGGCCAGCTGGGTTTGGAGCGCCTCGCTCCGCCCCTCCGGCACATATACGCTGTCCCCCTTGACCTGGTAGTCCGCCACGCCGCTGCTGTCCAGAAACTTGACCAGATTGCTGATTTCGGTGGCGTTCAGCCCGCCCTGGAGCAGCTCATAGTCCGTTTGGTTGTACCACAGCGCCGCAACGGCGATCAAAACCAGGACGACACCGGCGCAGGCCCCAAGCAAAATACGGGTCTTTTTGTTCAGTTTTGCAAAAAAGCTTTTGATTTTTTCCCAAAAGCCCTTCAGTTTTGTCTGCAACTTGGATCCCTCCGGCCAGTCATCTCAAAAAGCGCGCGCCGCGCTTACAGGGAAATGCGCATCAGCTCGTTATACACGTCCAACGCCTTGTTGCGCATCTCCATCAGCAGGATGGCGGCGTTGCTGGCCTTGGCGGTGGCCAGGGTCAGGTCCGCCGGATTGTCCAGCTGGCCGGTGGACAGCTGGTACTCCAAGTTGACCTGCTCCTGGTTGGTGTCCCGCACATCCTGGATGGCCTTGCGGAAGATATCGGCAAAGACGGAGCCGGCGGGGGCCGCTTCCGCCTCCTTTTCCTCAACAGGGGCGGCCCACAGGGGCTCGATGGGGCGGATGGGTGCGAATTCCATAACAATTCCTCCAGAAAAGGGCCGAAAACAGCCCGGTATTTCTTATCCTAAAACGCAAATCCAGGCCAGAGCAAATTTACCGCCTTCGGGCTCCCTGCCGCCGGACGGAAACTCAACCTGACCTAGACCAGATTTTTACTTGCCGATTTCCAGTCCTTTGGAAATCAGGCCCTTGAGCAGATTAAACGCAGTGATATTGGCGGAGAAGGCCTGACTGGCCGCCATGCCGTCTGTAATCTCCTTCACCAAATCCACGTTGGGCATCTCTACGTAACCGTCTTCGTTGGCGTCCGGGTCCTCCGGGTCGTACTTCAGCTTGAAGTCGGAGGGGTCCTCGGCGACCTCCGCCACGCGCACCCCGGCCACCCGCTGGCCGCCAAAGCTGCCCCCGATGCCGTAGCGGGTGCGGGCCAGGACATCGCTGAACCGGCCGGTGCCGTTGTCCGCCTGGAAGACCACAACCTTCCTGCGGTAGGGCCCCTCGCCGTTTTCGGTGCGGGTGGTATTCATGTTGACGATGTTCTCGGAAATAATGTCCAGCCGCTGCTGCTGCGCGGTGAAGCCGGAGCCGATCACATCAATGGAACTGACAAAAGCCATTTGGCCTTCCTCCCCTACTCTATGTCAACGCGCCCCAAATCAGAAGCGCTGCAATGTCTTTTACTGGCCGCGGATCAGGGTGCGCATCAAGGACAGGTTGCTGTTGATGGAGTCCATGGTGTACTGCATCTGGAGGGCGTTCCTGGTGGCCTCTGTGGACTGCTCCGTGATGTTGACGCCGTTGTCGTCCATTCTGGTCGCCTCGTACTGGGCCACGTGGACCCGGGGCGCGGCCGTGCCGATGGCGGAGCGCATGGAGCCCAGCTTCTTGTCGGGGGACAGGGCCGCCGAGCGGATGCGGGAGCGCAGCTCCTCCTCGAAGGTGACGTACTTCGCTTTGTAGTTGGGAGTCTCCGCGTTGACGATGTTGTCGTTGATCACATTCTGCTTGGTCCACTGGAAATTCATCGCCCGCTCCAGCATCATCAGAGAGTTTGTATACAGCATGGACATAGAAAGAGCCCTCCTCAAAAACAACCGTGTCTATTATCATAACATGACTTTTGGAAAAAGGCAAGAGCGGCCGCGAGACTTTTCACAGCTTCTTAGCCCCTCTCCAAAACGCCATATAGACGAAACTATTATAGCTTATTTTTCCGGGCATTGCAAGACATTGAAGAAATATAATCTGCTCGAATTTTACTTTTTTCCCCACTGTGAAATGGGCACTATTTCCCCGTGGGTTATTAGAATACAGTATATTTCCGCCGATTGCAATGGTAATTTTTAGGAACCCGCCCCGCCCCCTGTGGAATTCTTCCATTTTCTCTCAGCAAAGCGGGGCGCTTTCCCGTGTAAACGGCAAAAAAGCCCGAAACAGACAGCCTATTTCGGGGTTTTTGCCCCTCACCGCTTTTTTTCCTTGAGCACCCCCAGCAGCTCCAGGGGGGAGGCTTCCTCGTCCGCCGCTTCCCGGTTTGTCTGGGCGGCCACCTTCAGTTCGCTGCGCAGGATGGTGACGTCCCGGGGGGCCTGGATGGCCAGACGGGCCCGGCCCGCTTCCACCGCCAGGACGGTGACCTCGATCTCATCCCCGATGAGCAGGGACTCGCCCTCTTTCCGCTGCAAAATCAGCATGGCGCCCCCTCCTCCGTCCGTCTGAACCCCGACAGGGGGTGGTGCATCTGATAGCCGCCGCCCTCCAGGATGACCTGCATGGCCCTGCGGGTCTGGTCGTTGACGGCCACGGGGCAGCGCAGGTTTACCGTGCTGTCCGAAACCGGGCTGCGCACCACGCACAGGGTGTAGAAGCACAGGTCCTCGCTGCGCTCCACCTCCAGGGCTTCCAGCTCCCGGCCGCTGAGCACGGGGGCGTAGTCAGGCTTTAAGGAGAAGGGGTTCATGGCCACAAAGGCCAGGCCGGGGGTGGCCGCGCTCTGGAAGCACAGCAGCGAGCCCTCCCCGCCCTCGAAGGGCAGCAGGAAGAACTCCTTCTCCTCCTCAAAGCCGAACAGGCCGTCTGGGAAGCGGAGCATATCCGACTCGGGACAGTCAATCTCGCCAAAATATTTGGTCTTTAAACGCATATTTCCTCCTAAATTCAGCAGATTCTCCTCCCCGCCGGGGAGGAGAATCTTTTTTCTGTGCCAGCAGCGCCGCAAGCTTTGGCTGATGGCACAGGTTCTTACGCTTTCACGTCCACCGGCTCGTAGTTGGGGTCGGAGGAGGGGGGGACGTAGATGGGGCCGCCCAGGTATTTGATGACCACGTCGGGGCGCTGGGTGACGGTAAACTCGATGTCGCCGGGGGTGAACTCAAAGCTGCCCTCCCCCATCTTCCAGTCGATGGCCAGCTTATCCATCTCATAGCGGATGTTCATCTCGCCGGGGTCCCAGGTAATCTCGGCGCCCCCCTTGGGGATGAAGTCGATCCCTACGTTGGTCTTGACGTCCTTCATCATCGCTTCTTCCGCGAACTGGGTGACCAGCTCCTCGCCCACCTGCGCCTCCAGCAGGAGCTGGCCCTGGCGGGCGTAGGTGGCGGTGGCTTCGTAGGCGGCCTGCCGGCCCTTCTGGGCGTTCTGCTCCAGGTAGCGGGCCAGGGTGGGCGAGAGGGAATTGCGGGCCTCAAAGGTGTCAATATTGACCTTGATGGGACGGCTCTTGATCTGGAGGCTTCCATTGTCCCGGGAAATCTCCATCTCGGCGGTTCCTCTGGCGTACTCCAGTTTGGCGTTCGTGGTCTTCATCTCAATCTGAATGGGCACGGTTGTAATCTCAATCAACGGCTTCATCGCGTGACGCGCACTCCCTTCTTTTTTATTTCAGCTTCTGTCAGCGCATGTAGTCGATCAGCGACTGGCTGAGCAGCTGGTTGCCGATTTTAAGCGCGGCGTTGTAGCAGTACATATCCCAGGAAAAGCCGGAGATGGCTTCGGCCAGGTCCACCTGCTCGATGTCCAGGATCTCCGTGTTCAGCTCGCTGGCCTGGAGCTCCAGCCGCTCCTGGTTGGTCTGGAGGAAGGAGGCCCGGGCGTTCAGCTCCACGTGGTCGGCGGTCAGCGTCTCCTGGGCGGCCTTCAATTTGTCCATCAGGCGGTAGGCCTTGTCCTGGAGCTCCTCGCCGGTCAGGCCGGCGGCGGAGTTCTTGGCCAGCTCCGGGTTATAGCCCGGCGTAGGCTCCATGTCCTCGTCCCAAGTCTCGAAGACGTCGGCCAGCTCCCTCATGAGGATGGCGAAGTTCTTGGGGTCGCCGTCCTCGTCCACGCCGAAGTCGGTGTAGTTCAGGGCGGACAGGGCGCTGTTGAAATAGGTGCCCCGGACCGGGTTGTTGGCCCCCTTCTCCTGGGCGCCCATGCCCAGGTCGATATACATCTCCTCCTCGGACATCTCTTTCAGCTTGGCCAGGTCCCCCTGGTCCTTGTAGTAGGCGATCCAAGCGGAATCCATCTCAGTCGCTCCCACCAGGGGCATGTCGGTGGGCACGCCGTACTTATCTGTCGGGGGGGTGCCGCTGGCCGCCCAGGCGGGCTCCTCCGCGGTGGGCTTATCCTTGCTCTCGTGGCGGTAGTACTTAATCCAGCCCGCTTCAAGGTCAGTGATCGTGGCTCCGCCCTCGCTTCCGGCGCTGGTGGCGTAGTCGTTCAGCCAGCTCGGCTCCTGAGTTTCGGGCTTTTTGTCAGTCTGATGGGTGTAGTAATTATACCACGCTTCGTCGTTGTCCGTCCAGGTGCCGGCCCCCTGATTGACACCCCGCACCTCATTCAGCCAGTTAGGCTCCGGGGCGGTGGGCTTGCAGACCTGGCCGGCTTTGACGTTGATCCCCCGGTAGTACAGGTCCTCCCCCTTCCACTCGAAGGGGGCGTTCAGGCCGTCGTTGCCGGAGAAGATGAAGTGGTCGCCCAGCTGCTGGTTGAAGCCCTGGACCATGGACTCAGCCGTCTCCCGCAGGACCTGGGCCAGCGCCTTGCGGCTTTCGCCGGAGGTGTCGTTGTTGCCCCGGATGGCGGAAATCTTCTCCATGGGGTTGACCAAGTCGTCCAGCATGCCCTGCACGTTGTTGTGGGCGGTGTTGAACTTGCTGTATACGTCCTTGGTGTTGGTGATCTGGTTCTGGGTCTGATACCACTCCCGGCGCAGGCGGAAGGCCTGGGTGGCGGCCGCCGGGTCCTCGGCGTAGCTGTTGAAATTGCGCTGGGTCAGCACCTTGTCGGAGGAATCCGCCCGCTTCTTGGTGGAGTTTTGCAGATTATACCGGTAGGTGTTCATCATCATGTTTGTAGTAATGCGAAAGCCCATGTTCAGCTTACCTCCTTATTTAGATCGTGCCGTTGATCAGCTTATCCAGCATGGAGTCCAGGGTGGTCATCAGCTGGCAGGCGGCGGCATAGGATTTTTGGAACATCATCATGCTGGTGGCTTCCTCGTTCAGGTCTACGCCGGAGACGCTCTGGCGCTGGTTGTCCAGGCTGAGGGAGGTAAGCTCAAAGCTGGTGTACTGCGTGGTGGTGGTCTGCTGGTCGGTGGCCAGGATGTTGTTGATATCGGCCAGGCGCTGCTGGAAGGTGCCCTTGAAATAGGTCCGGTTCCCCTCGTCCGCGTCGGGCACGAGGTCGCTGATGTCGTCCGCCTTGTACTCCATCTGCTCCCCCATCATGCCGATCATGTGGTAGATGTTGTCGTCGGCGGTGGTGTTCTCAAAGGGATTGTAGTTCTTGCTGGGCAGAAGCCGGGTGGAGCCCACCGCCCAGTCCTTGGCGATGGAGATGTTGGCGGCGGTGATATTCTCGTAGTCGTTGCTGTCGCCGCTGGTGCTGAACAGAATGCCGCCGCCGTACTTCTCCTTGCCGTGGCCCCTTTCGGTCAGATGGGTTTCCTGCACCTTCTTCACCGCAGACTGGAGCTCAGGGGGCAGGTCCCGCAGGTCGGTGCGCACCAGATACTCCTGGGCTTCATCCGCTGAAAGGCCCGAGGCCATCAGCGCGTCGTAAACCGCTTTTACGTCGGCATCGGTGGGTGGCCTCTCGGTCAAGCTGCAAATTGGATGATCGGGGTCATTGGGGTCGTCGTACAGGTCGTATACCTCATTTCCTTTGGCGCTGATCTTCGTCTCGTAGCCCAGGAAGACCTTTTCCAGAATGGGGTCGCCGTTGCCGTCCGTCCCCTCTACTGTGTTGGCTTTGTTGAAGCTGTCGGCGAACTTCCGGGCCAGGGCGTCCAGGGCCCGCTGGTAGTAGGGGATGCCCCGCTTGATGTTGGCGTTGGGGTCGAACTTGATATCGTCCTTGCTGGCGAACTCGCCCTCCTCGGTGAGCAGCTCCCGCTTGGCCTGGAGCGAGCCGTAGAGGTCGTTGTCCCCCAGGTCCACCGTCTCGGTGATTTCCTTGCCGTACTCGTCCCTGATATAGCGGCCCCTCTCGTCCACCAGGGGCGCCAGCTGCATCCAGAGCCGGTTGGAGTCAGAGCCCGCCTTGGCGTTGTCCACCATGGCGGCCTGGTCCGGGTCGTCTGTGGGGTCGCCGTTGGCGTCCAGATACTTCATGCCGCCCTCAAAAGCCGGGTCATAGACGGAATCCGGGTCGACATTGCCTACGCCTTCAAGCTGTTCCCTGGTCGCCAGGTTGTTCAGCATCAGCGCACCGTTCGCGTCCTGCATGGCTTCACGCTCGTTATCCGTCAGCACAATTTTCGGCGGAGTGCTGCCAGTATCGCTCTCCCGGCTGATATACTGCATCCCCTTGGGGTTCTCCGGGTCATAGTCCGGGTTCCGGGCCGCAGCCATCTCCGGCATGGACAGCTGCGTGCCGTAAATGCCGTTGATCAGATAGGTGGGGGGGGTGCCGGAGCCGGCCAGGGTGATGGACAGCTTCTCCACGCTGGTAAACTCGTCCACCGGCTCCATGCTGTACTGCACCTCGATCTTCATATAGGAGGACAGCTTGTCGATGAGCACGTTGCGCTTGTCCCGCAGCTCCAGGGCCTGCTCGTGGTGGAGGCCCGCCTGGCGGATCTGGGCGTTCAGGTCGCGGATCTGGGTCAGGATGGTGTTTACCTTCTTCACGTCGCCCTGGAGGTCGGCCATCTGGTTGTCCTTCACCCGGACCAGGGTCTTGGCGTAGGTGTTGAACAGGTCCACCAGGCTCTCGGCAGAGCCCCGGACGGTGGTGTCGAACACGTCGTCGCTGACCCGGTTGTTGTAGCCCTGCAATTGGCTCAGGAAGTCGTTGAACTGGGCTTCGATCACGCCGAAGTCCTGGTTGCCCCGGCCCACCTCGTCCAGGATGTTGGACAACTGCTGCAGGCCCTTCATCCGGGCCTCGTAGAAGCCCACGCTGGCCTGCTCGTCCCGGTAGAGGATGTCCAGGTAGGGGTCCCGCAGCTGGGACACCTGGTCCACCAGCACGCCGTAGCCGATGTCCAGGTTGAAGCCGCTGGCGATGCGGGCGCTGCCCGCAGAGTGGAGCGACACCAGGTCGGCCCGCTGGCGGGTGTATCCGTTGGTGTTGATGTTGGCAATGTTGTTGCCCGTCACATTCAAAGAGGCCTGCGCGCCGTAGATTCCCAGCCGCGCGGCGGTAAAGGAACCAAAAGTACCAATAACAGCCATAGCTTTGTTCTCCTTTTTATCCCATCGGGCGCGGTCAGGCCCGGAAATCGGTTTGGTGGTTCTTCCGCTGCTCCTCCGCCTGGGCGGCGTCGCCGGCCCGGACGGCCTGGACCCGCTCAATGGCCCGCAGGTTCAGCTCCAGGGTGTTCCGGGCCGCCTTGCTGGCGCTTTGGAAGATCTCGTACTGCCGGCGCAGCTCCTCCGCCACGCCCTTCACCTCCAGCCGGAGCTCCTCCGGGCTGTGGTTCGCCAGCTCCCGGAGGGTGACGCCCTTCAGCCCCAAGGCGGCCAGCATGGCGTCCCGCTTCTGGTCATAGCCCCGCAGCGACAGGCTCAGCACCTGCTCCCGCTTCATGCACTCCTCCACCCCGGCCAGGTCGCCGGCGGCGGCCGCCGCGTTTTTGTCCCGCTCCACCTGGGTCAGCTGCCCCAGGGTCTTGCTTAGGTTCCGGAGCAGCTTTAAATAGTCCTGCCAGCTTGCCATCTATTCATCCTCCGTCATCAGAAGCATCCGGGCCGCCGTCTCCCGGGCGTCGGGCCGGTACTCCCCG
This sequence comes from Lawsonibacter sp., assembly GCA_022798855.1. GTDB lineage: Bacteria > Bacillota > Clostridia > Oscillospirales > Oscillospiraceae > Lawsonibacter. The sequence goes on from JAAWNI010000023.1 coordinate 11,434, forward strand.
GAGGAGACCTGCTGGCGCAGGTCCTGTATCTTGCCCGTGGTGTTAAAGGTGCGCACCTGCTGGGACAGGCTGGCCGCCATCTCCCGGAAGCTGGGGGCGGACTCCTGTCCGGCGGGGGCGGACAGCTTGATCTGGTCAAACTGCCCCTCCGCACCCCGGGCGCGCTGGGCCGCCGGGGACCGGGGCGCTCCGGCCGCAGGAACCGGCGCGGCCGGGAACCGCTCTGACCTTCTTATCATCATATCGAAAACCTCCTGAAAGCCCCTCTCGGGGAGGGGGCGTATCGCTTCTAAAAATCATTCCGCATTACTTTTATCGGTCTGTTCCGCCCAAAACATAACATGGGAAAAGAAATTTTTTCATGGCGGGGCTGGGCGGCGCCTGCGCCCGGATCATAGTATGGCTGTGGGGGCATGGCCTTTGGAGGTTTTTCCCGGCCCGCCAATTTTACCATTGCGTCCTGGAGATTTTTCCATTATAATATATGCGGGCCTTTCGGCCTGCCGCATATATTGAGAAAAGGTGGAGGCACATGTTATCTTTTTATTACTGCAAAAAGGCTGAGATTTTCGACGCCGCCAACGATCGGATGGTCCCCGCCGCCGTCAGCACCGGCGCGATGGACAGCCTTCTCATCACCGTGTCCCGGGACTACGTCCACAAGTCCGGCGATCCCGTTGAAATATTGTTCTACGACCCCATCCAGGGGCTTGCCACCTGCCGCTGCATGCTCACCTCCCCCCTGAACGTGGACCGCCAGAACCGCTCCTTCCGCTGCCAGGTGCTGGAGATCATCTCCCGGAACCAAAGAAGGCAGGATATCAAGATCTCCCTGACCTCCAAGGTCACCGTCACCCTGGAGCGCCCGGACCGCACCCTGGAGGCCCCAGCCACCCTCTACAACATCAGCGCCGGCGGGGTCTATCTGGTCACCGACCTGGAGCTGAAGCCGGGGGAGCAGCTGTCCTTCTATTTCCACGACGCCGGCGGCACCATCCCCCTCACCGCCCAGGTGCTCCGGGTGGAGACGCGCCCCGACCGCTACAGCCGCCCCGTTGTGGGCTACGGCTGCCAGTTCGTGGATATGGCCAATATGTACGAGCTCCAACTGCGCAGCTTCGTGTTTAAGGAGGAGCGGCGCATCCACTCGGGAAAATAAGGAGCCCCCGGTCATGAAACCAAAAGCCCGGAGCCATCGCCCCGGGCTTTTTCTAAGAGCCTGTATCCGCACTGCCGCCTGAACGGGTTCAGCGCCGTTCTTCCACAGGGTCCCTGTCTCGGAACAGCAGCGTAACGCACCACACGGCGGACAGCCCAACCAGCGTGTAGATCACCCGGCTGATCATGCTGCCGGAACCGCCGCAGGCAAAGGCCACCAGGTCAAATTGGAACAGGCCGACGCTGCCCCAGTTCAGGCCGCCGATAATCAGCAGCGTCAGGGCGATTTTGTCCATAACCATGTCAGACACCTCCTTATTTCGGGTTCCGGAGGTAGTTTATACCCTTTTCCGCCAATTATGCGGCTGTATTTCGGAAAAAAATGCCAACGCGCCGGCTTCCCCCTTATTCCAGCGACTTGGGCCCAAAGCCGTAAGGAAGCAGCTGGGACAGCGGAACCTCCCGATAGCCGCCGTCCCTCCGGGCCGCAAGCACCCGCAGGTTTGGCGCGAACTCATACAGCATCTGCCGGCAGGCCCCGCAGGGCCAGCAGTAGTCCTCCCCCTGCCCCGCGATGGCGATGGCCGTCCAGCCCTCCCGGCAGCCCTCGCTCACCGCCTTCAATATGGCGGTGCGCTCGGCGCAGATGGTGGAGCCATACGCGGCGTTCTCCACGTTGCAGCCGGTGAATACCCGGCCGTCCTCCGTGAGCAGCGCCGCCCCCACCGGAAAATGGGAGTAGGGCACGTAGGAAAATTGATGCATCTCGACCGCTTTTTGAATCAGCTCCTGGTCAGTCATGGCGGTGGCCTCCCTTTTTTATAGTGTATCCCTTATTATAGTACACCCCACTCTATTACACAAGGACGGGACAGGAAAATGAGCGAAAAATTTGGAATCTTTGACATGGACGGCACCCTGGTGGACTCCCTCCCCTACTGGCGGCAGCTCTACCGGGAGTATCTGGCCAGCCGGGGGATTACCGACCCCCCCAGGTCCATCATGAGCCAGACCCCCAGCATGACCGCCCCCGAAGCCGCCTCCTTCTTCATCCGCAGCTTTCAGCTGTCCGACACCCAGGAGGAGGCCGTGGCCGAGATCAACCGGATCATCGGGGAGCACTACCGCTCCCACATCCCCCTTCGGGTGGGGGCGGAGGAGTTCCTCCAGCGGCTGGAGGAGGAGGGCTGGCGCATGTGCGTCGCTTCCGCCACCGCCCCGGAGCTTATCGACCTCTGCCTGCGCCACCTGGGCATCCGGCGTTATTTCCAGTTCGCCCTGTCCTGCGTGGAGGTGGGGGTGGGCAAAACCCGCCCGGACGTCTACCTGGAAGCCGCACGGCGGCTGGGCGGCGCGCCCGGCCAGACCGTCGTTTTTGAGGACGCCATCATTCCCGCCGCCACCGCGAAGCAGGCCGGCTTCCTTTTGGCCAGCATCTACAACGGCTCCCCCCACCAGGACCACGACGAGCTTCGGGCCCTCTCCGACTGCTACCTCACTACTTGGGATTATGAGGACTTCTCCAGGCAGTTCCAGCGCTTTACCTAGGACTTGTTTGCGCTAAACCTATCGTTTTAAGGCTCCCTCTATGAGGGAGCTGGCACCGCCGCATGCGGTGGCTGAGGGAGTAAAACAAGGCACAACTTCTCTCCCCCCGTCACGGCTCCGCTGTGCCACCCCCCTCCCAGAGGGGGACGAACTGACAGGCCGCCGTCCATTTTGGACGGCGGCCCTTTCTTTTATCCCAGGATTCGGTTGTAGATTTCCAAATACTGCTGGGCGGAGTTCTTCCAGGAGAAGTCGGCGGACATGCCCTCCTTCTGGAGCCCCTTCCAGGCCTTTTTATTGTTGTGGTACAGCTCCACGGCCTCCCGCAGCACCCAGACCATGTCGCCAGCGCTGATGTTGGAGAAGGTGAAGCCCCGGCCGGTGCCCTCGAACTTGTTGTAGGGGGTGACCGTGTCCTTCAAGCCGCCCGTCTCCCGGACCACGGGCACGGTGCCGAACCGCATGGCGATCATCTGGCTCAGGCCGCAGGGCTCCGAGACGGAGGGCATCAGGAACAGGTCCGCTCCGGCGTAAATCATGTTGGACAGGGGGCCGGAGTAGGTCAGCTGGGCGGAGAAGCGGCCGGGATACTGGCCCTGGGCGTGGCGGAAGGCCTCCTCGTACTGCCAGTCGCCGGTGCCCAGCACCACCATCTGGACCCCCAGGCCCATGATGTCGTGGATGGCGTCGGTGACCATGGAGAAGCCCTTGTGCCCCACCAGCCGGGAGACGCAGGCGATGAGGGGGGCGTCCGGGTCCTCCTCCAGGCCCACCGCCCGCTGGAGGGCGGCCTTGCAGGCGGCCTTGCCTTTGGCCAGGGTCTTCTGGGTGAAGTTGGCCGCCAGCCCCTCCATGGCTGCGGGGTCGTACAGGGCCACGTCAATGCCGTTGAGAATGCCCTCCAGCTTGCCGCTCTGCTGGTTGATGACCCCGTCCAGGCCGTGGGCGTAGAAGGGGGTGCGCAGCTCCTGGGCGTAGGTGGGGGAGACGGTG
>JAAWNI010000024.1 GCA_022798855.1 Lawsonibacter sp.
TTATGCCTGAATCCGGCCGCACCACCTATGGGTGGTGCGGCCTTCCTGCTTCAAGGAGGTGAGTATATGCACAAACGTAGGAACCGGACATGCCGCGGGCCCTGACAGGGGCCACGGCATGTCCTTATTTTTACGAAAAAAGGAGGAGTTATCTTTGCACAAAATCAAACAAAACGGCCGGAGATGGCTGTCCGGGCTGTTGGCCCTTATCATGATTGCCGGCCTGTTCCCCGCAACGGGCATCACCGCCAGCGCGGCAGGCGGCGGGGCGCCTGAGACAATTCAGATGAACAAGGCCGCCTACGCCAGCGCAGGGCCGTTTACAGACCCGAACCTGACTTCATCGAACTCGCACTACAACCACTCCGCTTATATGCGCGTGTTCTATATGCAGGTCGGAGACAATGAGGTTCCCGGCTTCTGCGGCAACCACGACCTGGACGTTCACTACAAACCGCACACCTGGACGTGGAAAGACGGCGAGTCCATCAGAACGGCTGAGGGCGGAAAATATATGCCCGGCTACGAATTTTACAAGAGATATGTGGCCGAGTATCTGATGTCCAACTACATTCGGGATAACTGCGGCATCACCGCAGGCAACTGGAAGAAGTGGAAAGAGGAAAATCAGCCAGGTAACGATAAGATTCAAAATCTCGAAAACGCCATCCAGGCGTGGGCAGATGAGAACGGGTATGGCTGGTTCGCTTACCAGAGTGAATGGACCATGCAGTTGGACGCCGGCGACCGCCCTTTCGGGCGGTCGCCGGCCAAATTTTTTTGCCCAAAAACGCATCGTTCCAACCGTTCATATCGTTACTTCCTTATATATAAGCAATAAACCGTTTCGTTCGTTCGTATCGTTACATAAATGGAAGCCCCTAAGTCCAATTTTAGGACTTAAGGGCAATAGAACGATTGAAACGGATGAAACGATTAGAATGGTATATCTGGTAGGGGAGCATTCAGAACTTCTTCGGCAGATGGGATGCGACGAAATCGATGTTTCCCCCCACCAGTGCCGTGAGAAAAACGGTCATGGGAAATACTATCTACAAGTAGTTGGTCATCCAGCTTTAAAAGTTCTGCGGTCAGACCCCGAGGCGAAGCAGCAATCGACTGCTGGGTAATTTGCAACCCTGCTTCCAGCAATTGAGTAGCCGTTCCAGTCCAACCGTCCGGGTTCTGCTCAAGAAGGGCTTTGACCGTACGAACAATAGGGTTAGCCTCGTAACTCTGCCGGTCTTTCTCGGCGGCGATGTCTGCGGCGCTTCCAACAACACCCCAACGACAAGAATCTGGGTCAAAGCGGAGCACAATGTCAGCGCTGTCGACGTCCCGGCCCACGATGCTCAACGTGGTATTATCATCGCTGCGAGCTGCTTTGCTGAGCACCATCGCCGTGTCCACCGAACCTAAGACACCATTGGTCCCCGAAATCATCGTGAACGGGTCAGAAGTATCAATCATTTTTCGTAGATGGTGGATGAGTAAAATGGAAATGTTGTGCTGGTCAGCGAATTTTTTGAGGGTCCCTAACTCTCTGTAGTCTGCGGCATACGCTCCTTCACGAGAATTCACCATACCACGAATTTTTTGAAGCGTATCAATGATAATCAGTCGAATACCCGGGAAACTCTTGAGCACTTCCTCTAGTTGCGTGAGTAGGTCGCTATCCAAATTGGGAGCGTCGTAGCTTATATGGCATCCACTGGGAGGCTCATTGTCTGCCAACAGGGTCTCGAGCCGTGTTTTCATTCTGCGCTCACTATCTTCCAATGCCATATAATATGTGTCCGCCTGGTGTGTTTTGTGGCCTAAAAAATCTGCGCCAGAAGCAACAGCCAGGCATAGGTCTAGGGCCATCCAGCTCTTACCGTATTTAGGAGGGGCCGCCAACAAGGCAAGGCCTTGCGGCAACAGGCCATCGACCAGAAAATCAATAGGTGGTATATCCTTGACCATCAGTTCTGATGCTGATGTAAGCACCAGTGTGGGCTTTTCTACTGCGGTAGTGGCCTGGGCGGGAGGCTGGCCGGACTGGGGCGGTTCACCAGCGGCGACTAGCTGGTCAAAACTCTCTGTGGTCATCCAAGCACCTCCTTCAAGTCACTCCCCATCCACGCATAATCGTGAATGGGGATGCGGGTGATACAGTGGTCACAACCGACTGCCTGCCTATTAATGAGGTAGATGTAGCTACATTCGCGGCCGCAGATGGGACAGCAAGTATATATCAACATGGGCAGTCACCTACTTCCGGGTCGATGCCATCGGGCGGAAAATAGTATCCCAGAACAACCTCGGGTTTGCTGATGCCCAGGTAGCTCAGTACGGAATACATTTCACCGCTCCGCCAATCCTGGTAACCGCGAAAGCGATTGCTGATGGAGGTTGGCGACAGCTTAAGGAGACTAGCAATGCCAGCTTGGTCTACCCCAACCGCTACCATGGCACCCCGCAGACGGCGGTAGCGTTTTTGATGATATTGATTCTTCAAATTACAACTCCTTTTTCCAGTTGACAATCATCACCTTGTCATGGTAACATTACAAAGTAAGTAATTGTCATAATGCTGATAGGTACGGTGGGTGTACTACAGTGTGACTATTACCATCCCACAAAATTGGTACGAGCGGCAACTCGTGCCAATTTTTTATTTCACTCCCCCTTTCCATAAGAAGGATGAATAATATAAATTGTCTGCGACCGATTGCAAACATGTCACAGCAGCATGATACTCGTATGGCATATCATTGTCAACATGGTAAAACATGGCATGTTAGGGTGGAAAACTATGCTATAACATGGCATACCTTGCCATACTTGTATATTTTTCCTTTTCTACTATTGTGTCATCAATAGATTCCTTATATTTTCTGGGGGATTTCTGGAGTGTGCTAATTTGAATAAAAATTCATATTTTTGCGCAAATACAAATAATTATGCCTGGCATGGTTTGCCATGCCAGGTTATTCACAATTTATTCATGCTTAGTCCACAAAATATTTACATTTAAGTCCGGCCGCTTGTTCCTCATATTGAGAAATTGAGGCGAAGTACACGTTTTCCATTGCAGAGTGTGTACTGTGGCATACAAAAAACCCCCAAAGCCTTGCGGCTCTAGGGGTTTATCTGGTGGACGATACAGGACTTGAACCTGTGACCTCCCGCACGTCAAGCGGATGCTCTACCAGCTGAGCTAATCGTCCGGACAACGATGATCATTATACTCAGCCAAAGGCATTTTGTCAATAGGCTGCAATCAATTTTTCAAACTTTTTCAAAAAAAGTTTTGACGCCAGAAAAATGAAATTTTACATGAAAAATACTCCAGAATGTGTTATACTGAAAAGGCGCGAATCTCATTCTTTCAGAGGAGGAATGTTCCATGTTAAAACTTGACTTATCAAAGCTGAAGGGATTTATTCCCGAGGACCATTTTGCTGTCCGTCAGGACAAGCTGGCCAAGGCGGCGCAAATGCTGGCCAACCACAGCGGCCCTGGCGGCGATTTCACCGGCTGGGTGGCGCTGCCCCGGGACTACGACAAGGAGGAGTTCGCCCGGATCCAGGCGGCGGCCCAAAAGATCCAGCGCCAGTCCCAGGTGCTGGTGGTCATCGGCATTGGCGGCTCCTACCTGGGCGCCCGGGCGGTGGTCGAGCTGCTGTGCTCCCCCAACTACAACCTGAAAAAGAAGGACACCCCTGACGTCTTCTTCGCCGGCAACGGCCTGTCCACCGACGCCCTGCTGGAGTTGATCCAGCTCATCGGAGGCCGGGATTTCTCCGTCAACGTCATCTCCAAGTCGGGCACCACCACCGAGCCTGCGGTAGCCTTCCGCATTTTCAAAGCCATGCTGGAGGAGAAGTACGGCAAGGACGGGGCCAAGGAGCGCATCTACGCCACCACCGACAAGGCCCGTGGGGCGCTGAAGGGCCTGGCCGACGCCGAGGGCTACGAGGAGTTCGTGGTGCCTGACGATGTGGGCGGCCGTTACTCCGTCCTCACCGCTGTCGGCCTGCTGCCCATCGCCGTGGCCGGGGTGGACATCGCCCAGCTGATGGCCGGAGCCGGCCAGGCCATGGAGGAGCTGGCCGCGGACGGTCCGGACAACCTGGCCTGGCAGTACGCCGCCGCCCGCCACGCCCTGTACCAGGCGGGCAAGAAGGTGGAGCTGCTGGCCTGCCACGAGCCCAATTTCCGGTTCTTCTCCGAGTGGTGGAAGCAGCTCTACGGCGAGAGCGAGGGCAAGGAGGGCAAGGGCCTCTTCCCCGCCAGCGTGGAGTTCACCGCCGACCTGCACTCCATGGGCCAGTATATCCAGCAGGGCGAGCGCCTGATGTTCGAGACGGTGGTGAAGTTCGCACCCAAGGGGGAGTTCGCCATCCCCGACGACCCCGCCAACGTAGACGGCCTGAACTTCCTGTCCGGCAAGCCCCTGGCCTTTGTGGCCGAGCAGGCCATGCGGGGCACCATCCTGGCCCACGTGGACGGCGGCGTGCCCAACGTGCTGATCGAGCTGCCCGCCATCAGCCCCCTGTCCGTGGGCTATCTGATCTACTTCTTCGAGTATGTCTGCGGCCTGTCCGGCTACCTGCTGGAGGTCAACCCCTTTGACCAGCCCGGCGTGGAGGCCTATAAGAAGAACATGTTCGCCCTGCTGGGCAAGCCCGGCTATGAGGACATGAAGGCCGAGCTGGAAGCCAAGCTGTAAAACCATTCCAGACAGAAGAACGGGGGCCGGGCGGCCTCCGTTCTTCTCAGCTTAACGCTCTATGAAACTCCCCCCCGTCACAGCTCCACCGCGACACCCCCCTCCAGGAGGGGGGCTTTTCTCCCTGAGGGGGGGGCGGAGAAATTCCGCTTACAGGAAGACCGCCGATAAAAGAATCCCCCAGTCAGCGGCTTACGCCGCTGCCAGCCCCCTTTAGCAAGGGGGCCTTTGGAGCAGGGCCGGGGTCTTCGAGCACCCAAGCCCCCCTTGTCAAAGGGGGGAGGGCCGCCGGGTGAAACCCGGTGGCGGGGGGATTCCGTTTATAGGAAATCCGCCGATAAAAGAATCCCCCAGTCAGCTTGTCGCGCTCTACCGTCCTCTAAGGCTCCCTCTTTGAGGGAGCTGGCACCGCCGCAGGCGGTGACTGAGGGAGTAAACCAGCGTTTTACACAACCCTCTTTATTGAAACTCCCCCCGCCACGGCTCCGCCGCGACACCCCCCTCCAAGGGGGGGCTTTTCTCCCTGCGGGGGGATTCCGTTCCCAGGAAATCCGTAGGGCGTGCCACCCTCCAGGCGGGGGCTTTTTTGACAGTCTGAAAAGAACGGAGGCCGGACGGCCTCCGTTCTTCTTATTTTTCCAAAATATTTCTTGCGTATTTTTCCAAAATGCGCTACAATAGGGACACGAGGCAAATAAAGGCAAGGCGTGGGGTGGTCGCAACACCCCACACCTCTATGCGGGAGCCCAACCTCCCACACAACAGCGTTTGCTGCACCAGCCCTCATTATATCGGAAAAGCGGATTTTTTACAAGTAGTGCTTTTGGGGTTTGTGTCTGGATAAATGCGGTGTGGGATGATTCATCCTGCGCCGCTTTTGTTTGTCTCGGCGGAAAACGCCTGCGGAGGGCCGCAATTTCCCGCCCTCCGCAGGGAAGTACCGCTGAGACCGCCCCCAAAAACAAATGAGAGGAAGAGATTTTATGAAAAAGAAAGCCCTATCCCTCGCGCTGGCTCTGGTGATGTGCCTGAGCCTGACTATCCCGGCCCTGGCGGCAGAAGAAAGCTATACCATTCAAAATGGTGTCGTGACACAAAGTTATCTGCCCAATGAGTCGGCTACCATCCCCGACGGCGTGACCGCCCTGGGGTATGGCTCGTTCTGGGGCAAGAAGGGCCTGCACAGCATAACCATGCCGGACAGCGTGGTCGACATCGGTTTGTCCGCGTTCAGGGGCTGCGAATACCTGACCACCATAAAAATGTCCAAAAACGTGGTTAACATCGCGGAGACTGCGTTCGCCAGCTGCAAAAGCCTGACCAGCATCGAGCTCCCCAACACCCTCGTCAGCATAGGGAAAACCGCGTTTGCAAGCTGCGAAAGCCTGACCAGCGTGACCATCCCCGACAGCGTGACCAGCATGGACATCGGCGTGTTTGGAAATTGCTATAGCCTGGCCAGCGTGCATATCGGCAGCGGCCTGGACAGCATTCCTGCGGGCACGTTTCAAAATTGTGGCCTGACCAGCGTGACCATTCCCAACAATATAACCAGCATTGGAGACGACGCGTTCAGCAAATGCGGCAGCCTGGCCAGCGTGGCCATTCCCGACAGCGTGGCCACGATTGGATCTGGCGTGTTTAAGGACTGTAGAAGTCTGCGCAGCGTAACGCTCCCCAACAAATTGACCACGATCCCCACACATACATTCAACAGCTGTCTTTCCCTGACCAGTGTAACCATCCCCAGCAGTGTGACCAAGATCGAAGAGTTTGCATTTAACAACTGTTTGGCGTTGAAAGATATTTACTATGGCGGGACAGAAGCCCAGTGGAATGCCATCGAGATCCAGCAACACGCCGGCGTCCCCCGTGATCCCCTATACTCCGGCCGGATCACCATCCATTTCAGCGGCAGCCAGCCCACCACCCCCACCCAACCCACTACCCCCACCCAGCCCGCCGGGAGCACCGCCAGCAACGGCGCCCAGGTGAGCGGCTGGGCCAAGGACCGGGTGAATGTGGCGCTGTCCAACAACCTGGCCCCCGCCGGCCTGGGCAATGACTACCGGGGGAATATCACCCGCGGCCAGTTCGCGGCCACGGCCGTAAAGCTGTACCAGGCCATGGGCGGCCAGGCCGGGGCCACCGGGGCCAGCTCCTTCACCGACACCACCGACCCCGTGATCCTCCTGGCGGCGGACCTGGGCTTTGTCAGCGGCGTGGGCGGCGGTAAATTCGACCCCAACGCCCTGGTCAACCGGGAGCAGGCGGCGGTAATGCTCTCCAGCGTATACGCCAAGCTGGGCGGCTCCGTCCCCACGGTGGCGGCTACCACCTTCAACGACAACGGCGATGTCTCCGGCTGGGCTAAGAGCGCCGTGGCCTTTATGAACGGCAAGGAGATCGTTACCGGCGTGGGCAACAACAACTTCTCCCCCAAGGGCAGCGCCAGCATCGAACAGGCCCTGCTCATCTCGCTGAAGATGTTCGAGACTTTGAAGTGATCCAAAAGCGGCCGGCGGCAATCTGCCGCCGGCCATGTTTTGCCCGCAAAAAAAATTCACAATAATTTTAGTTGAAATAACCGCTGAAATATGGTAGAGTATTATTAAACAGAGGGTGCCACCCCGATGTCAAAACGATAAGGAGTGATACACATGATTCGTGTTATCATGGGCAAGAAGGGCTCCGGCAAGACCAAAAACGTTATTGAGATGATCAACAGCGCGGTCCAGACCGAGCACGGCAGCGTGGTCTGCATTGAGAAAGGCAACAAGCTGACCTTCGATATCCATTACCACATCCGCCTGGTGGAGGCCAGCGATTATGACATCGCCAGCTATACCGCCCTGAAAGGCTTCATCAGCGGCCTGTACGCCGGCAACTACGACATCACCCATGTCTTCATCGACAGCCTGACCAAAATCGTGGGCGGCGAGTGCGACCACGAGACGGAGAAGTTCCTGGACTGGCTGAACAAGTTCGGCGAGAAGCACAACATCAAGTTCACCATCACCATCAGCGACGACGCGGCGCTGGCCCCCGACGGCGTGAAAAAGTTCTTTTAACCCTTGATTATGGACAGCCCTCCGGCTCTGGCCGGAGGGCTGTCTTTTCCGCTGAATTTCAAGGGTCCCGGGCAGGAATCCGTTCTGTATAGTCCTTTAAACCGGTCTATTATAGAACAAATTTTCGATTGCACCGGTTGACATTTTTTTCAGAAAAGGGTATCCTAATTGCGGCTATAGAACACTCGTTCTATGGCCGCAGACTTCTTTTTTCGAAAGGCGGTGGATCCCTTGCCCATTGCACCGGTTTTCAGCCAGCCCCCCAGCCCAGCCCCGCTTCACGCCACTCCAGTACGGCGTCGTAAATCAACTTGTCCGAGCCGTCCTTGCGGCGGAGCTCCGCCCAGTAGTCCTCGCTGGCGTGATGGACGCACACCCAGGGGGAGTTTTCATAGAAGTACAGCCAAACCCCCAGCTCAGGCAGGAGGAGGGTGATGATTTCATCTCCCGACTCCGTAACCGGGCCGCCCTCTGGACCCTCCCCAAAAAAGGTCTGGACAAACTCTCCCGGCTGGTAATCCGCCACCTCCATGGCGTGGGGGAGGTAGTCCGGACTGGCCTTCCCAGCCAGGTCGTAGGACTGCCCATCCTGGGACCAGAAGAACCGGACAGGCTCCGACTCCGCCAGAAGCCCCGCCGCCGCAGACTCCCACTGGGTCCGGCCCGGCGTGTAGTCCCCGCTGTACAAAACATGGGAGCTGTCGTCCAGGCGGAAACTGAGGAGCATCGCTTCCTGGATGGCCCGCTCCTCCTGGGTCGTCTCCCCCACCACCAGGCTGAGGGTGAACTCATAGCTCCGGTCATCCCCGTCCGGGGCGAAGAAGTAGATGTAGTCGGCGCTGCCTTCCGGAGGTGTGTAGCCCCCGTCGTTGTCGTAATAGTAGTCGAATGGAGGGTCGTAGTCCGTCTCGTGCCGCCAGGAGCCCGTCTGGGCCCGGTACCACTTGGGGTTGTTTACCCCCAGAAACTGCTTGCCCACCTGAAAGCCGGCGTTGTGGGAGGGGGCGCTCCAAATCCCGGAGTAGACGCCCTCCGATTCCCAGGAGGTGGGTACGTGGATGGTCCAGCCGTTGCCGTGGTACAGGACAAACTCCATCTCCTGACCCAGGATGTCCTTCACCACGGTTTCCCGGGGCCAGAGATACCCTTTCAGCCGCTCCTCCGCCTCCTCCAGGACAGCAAGCCGCTCCCCATCCAGCGCCGGGCCCTCCGGGGCGCTCTGGCCCGCCGGGGGCTCCACCCCGGGTTCCTGCCCCGTCCCGGCGCAGCCGGCCAGGAGGGCAAGGGCAAGGACGGCCGCGGCCAGCCCTTTTGATTTTCTGCATTTTCCCATGTGCGGCAGCTCTTTTCCGTTTTCAAGTATGCCAACTATAAACCGCGCAGAATAAAAAACCGCGCAAACGACACGGCGCTTGCGGCGGTTTGGTGGAGGAGGGTGGATTCGAACCACCGAAGCGAAACGCAACAGATTTACAGTCTGCCCCCTTTGGCCACTCGGGAACTCCTCCGTATGCGGTTGTCGAGAGAACGCCGCCTGCGGCGGCTGGAGCTGGTGGACGGATTCGAACCCCCGACCTGCTGATTACAAATCAGCTGCTCTACCGGCTGAGCTACACCAGCAAATGGCGGCTGTCCAACAGCAAGCGAAATTATAGCAAAGAAAGAGAGAGATGTCAAGTAAAAAAAGAAAAAAATTTTAAATTTTCCGAGAAAATTTTCAGCCTGAGCGGCCGGGCTGATTTTCCTGTCCATAAGGTGAAAAAACGGCGGTCTATCCGTTGAAATATCGAGGAGGAATGAACATGACATTAGCTGAATTGTCAGTAGAGTACCGGGCCCACGCCCAGGCGCTGGACTTGCGGATCGCTCAGCTGGAGCACCGGCTGAAGGGCGCCAAAAACGCCGACCAGCGCTGCCTGCTCCAGGACCGCATTCGGATGCTGTCCACCATGCTCCGGGAAGCCAGGGAGCTGGCTGTGCTCACAGAGCGCTACTACGACAGGGGGTACCGCCGCAATGCCAAATACACGATATAGAAAGGGCAAGCTCTACGCCGCCGACATGGCCATGTACAGCCGGCAGATGGCGGCGGACAACAGCCAGGAAATCAGCCGGCTGAAGCGCAACCTGATCCGCGCCCTCCGGGAGGACGTCACCGATAAACAGCGGCGGATGCTGCTGCTGTACTACGCCGAGGGCAAGAACATGCGGGAGATCGGCGAGTCGATGGGGGTGGACAAGTCCACCGTCTCCCGCACCATCAAGCGGGGGGAGCGGCGGCTCCAGCGCTGCCTGCGCTACGGCGCGGAGGCCTATCTGCGGAATATGGATAATCTGTAAAGCAAGGCCCCCGGCCGGGAGAACGGTCGGGGGCCTTTTCGGAAGTGCCTATAGCAATTCTGATGATTGCTATAATTGGAAGCAAAAGACGGAATCCCCCCGCCCCCGTTGGGGGCACCCCCCTTTAACAAGGGGGGCTTGGGTGCTTGAATGCCCTTGTCTTGCTCCCAAAGGCCCCCTTGCTAAAGGGAGCTGGCACCGCCGCAGGCGGTGGCTGAGGGAGTAAAACAGCCTTTTTTCATCGAAACTCCCCCCGTCACGGCTCCGCCGTGCCACCCCCCTCCAGGAGGGGGGCTTTTTTGACAGTCTGTCGCCCCCGGCTAAAGCCGGGGGGCGTTGTTTACAGGCCCAAAACCTGGGTGGCGATGGCGAAATACACCAGCAGGGAGAGGGCGTCCACCACAGTGGTGATGAAGGGGGAAGCCATCACCGCCGGGTCGAAGCCCAGCCGTTTGGCCAGCATAGGCAGGGTGCAGCCGATGAGCTTGGCGATGACGATGGTAAAGAAGATGGTCAGGGCCACCACCAGGGCCACGGTGGCGTCTTTTCTGTCGACGGCCATTACCTTGCCGAACACCACCGCCCCCAGCGTGATGGCGCAGAGGAAGGACACCCGCAGCTCCTTCCAGATCACCCGCAGCCAGTCGGCAAACTCCACATCCCCCAGGGACATGGCCCGGATGATGGTGACAGAGGCCTGTCCGCCGGAATTGCCCCCGGTGTCCATCAGCATGGGGATAAACAGGGTGAGGGCGGCGTTGGCGGCAAGGGCTTCCTCAAAAAAGCCCAGGATGGTGCCGGTAAAGGTGGCGGAAATCATCAGCAGCAGCAGCCAGGGGATGCGGTGCTTCCAGGTTTCCACCACGCCGGTCTGAAAATAGGGCTTGTCGGTGGGCAGAATGGCGGCCATCTTTTCGATGTCCTCGGTGGCCTCCTCCTCCATGACGTCCATGGCGTCGTCCACGGTGATAATGCCCAGCAGGCGGTTCTCCCCGTCCACCACGGGCAGGGCGGTGAGGTCGTACTTGGAGAACATCTGGGCGACCTCCTCCTTGTCCTCGTGGGTGGTGACGGACAGGATGTTTGTCTCCATGATGTCGCTGATTTTTGTCTCGTAAGTGGACATGAGCAGCCGCTTCACCGTCACCACACCCTGGAGGACCCGGTTGGCGGTGACATAGCAGGTATAGACCGTCTCCTTGTCCAGGCCCACCTTGCGGATGCGGGCGAAGGACTCCTCCACCGTGTTGTTGGGGTGGAGGTAGACGAACTCCGTGGTCATCAGGGAGCCGGCGGAGTCCTTGGGGTAGTTGAGCAGCTGGTTGATCTGGCTTCGGGTGGAAGCGTCGGTGTTGCGCAGGATGCGGGACACCAGATTGGCGGGCATGTCCTCGATCAGGTCCACCGTGTCGTCCAGATACAGCTCGTCCAGCACCTCCCGCAGCTCCTTGTCGCTGAGCGCGCCGATCAGCTTCTCCTGGTCCTCCTCCAGGTAGGCGAAGACCTCCGCCGCAAGGTCTTTGGGCAGAAGGCGGAACACCAGCAGCTCCTGCTCCACCTCCAGCCCGTCCAGGAACCCGGCGATGTCCACCTCGTTCATCTCGGTTAAAATCTCCCGCAGGGCGCGGAATTTCCGCTCTTGGACCAGCTCCATCATCTGGTCCAGGTCGTAGTTGTCGTGCATGATTGCGCTCCTCCTCTCGTCTTTTTTCAGCGCCGGGTGCGAAAAACCACAGGCGGGCCGTACCCTTCCGGGCGCGGCAGGCCTGTGGCTGCCCATGACAAGGAGAAGGACCGCGTCCCTCTGGAATCAGCTCCGGCGGCGGGACGGGGAACCAGCCCGGTCCGCCGCCCCTCGTTGGTGGCAGCGCTCCGCTCCGCGGCAACTTCGGCCTTCCATTCTGGTCCCACTTCCTTTCATCGGAAATTTACGGATTCTTTATATCCTATGCCATTGTAGCACCCTTTGCCCCGTTTGGCAAGAGCCCGCTTGTGATAGGTAAATATATCTTTTTACGGGCGGACAATGTCCGTCCCTACACATTGCACCCATAGACCCGCACACGCCCCGCCCCCGCAGGGAAAAGCCTTCCTCCTGGAGGGGGGTGGCACGGCGGAGCCGTGGCGGGGTAGTCCTGCCAGCAATTGGACAGCCCGCCGGGGTTCCGGCGGGCTGTGTTCTTACTCCCAGGCCGCCTCAGCGGCGGCGCTGACAATGTTGATATAGCTGTGGCCCACGGCCAGGGGGATGGGCTGGCCGGACTTGTCCAGGAAGGAGTAGTTGTCGGTCCGCTTGTCCCGCCGCCAGGTGATCTCATAGATCTGGCCGTCCCGGAGGAGGAGCCCGTCCCCGGTCCCGGTGGTGCGCACCGACATGCGTCCGGCGGAGTCCCCCGGGACCCGGGAGATGTCGGTATACAGCACCAGCACATTGCCCACCCCCACCGCCTGGCCGCTGGCCCCGTCCACGTAGGAGATGGGGTCGGAGCCGTCCAGGCTCTGGGCGGTGAAATACAGGTTGGTTTCCTTATCGTATGTAAAATACCCCGTCTTATAGTTGGAAAAGGGCACCGTCAGCTTTTCCGCCGGCTGCCCCCCGGCGGGGGCGTCCTTGGCAAAGGTCCAGCCTACGCTGTACCCCTCCTCGTGGTCCAGGCGGAAGCGGCTGGGCATCTGCTCCAGCACCTTCTCGCTGGAGGTGAGGAGGGAGTGCTCCAGCCCGGCGTTTTTCCGCCGGTCCGGGTCCCGCCAGCACATGTTTCCATAGGGGCCGTTGACAAAGTCGATGTGGGTGACCCCCCAACTACCCAGGGCCTCGTAGGCCTGGGGGCTGCCCCCGGCGTGGATATAGATGGCGTCGTGGCCCAGGGCCAGGTTGACGTAGTAGTCCCGGGCGGAGCGGATGCTGCCCAGCTCGCCCACGCCTTCCAGCTCCTGGAAGACCCCCATCATCCGGGTGATGCCCCCCTCGGCCACGATCTCATAGACCACGTCGGCCTGGGAGACGCCGAGCTGGGGGAGGGCCTTTTTCAAGTTGTTGAACATGACGGCGATGGGCCGTTTTCCGCTGATGTCCTGGTCCAGCCCCTCGCCGGTGAGCGGGTGGGCGTAGGGGAAAACCGGCTCCGGTTCGGGCTCCGGCTCCACCGGGGCGATGACGGAAACTGCGGGCTCGTCGGGTGGGGCGGAGGAGGAGGCCCCTCCGGGGTCCTTTTTGCCGCAGGCGGCCAGCGGAACCGTCAGCAGTCCGGCCAGCAGAAGCATTCCCCATCGTCTTTTGTTCATGAAAAATCCCTCCAATCGTCCCTCTTATCATACGACATCAGTTGTAGAAAGTCAACAAAAAGAATCCCGCTGTCTGGAAAACAGCGGGACAAATCGCTCAGCCCTTGGTGGGCAGCACCGAGGCGATGGCCCCGGCGAAGGCGCTCATGGGCATGGTCTGGAGGAGGATGCGGCCCGGGCCGGTGACCACGGTGTTGAACATGCCCTCGCCGCCGAAGAGGACGTTTTTGACCCCCTTGACGCTCTGGATGTCGATGGAGCAGGTGGCGTCCATCATGGCCAGGTTTCCGGTGTCGATGACCATCTGCTGGCCCGGCGCCAGGGTGTACTCCACCCCATAGCCGTCGATCTCCAGGAAGGCCATGCCCCGGCCCGAGAGCTTCTGCATGATAAAGCCCTCGCCGCCGAAGAAGCCGGCCCCCAACTTCTTCTGGAAGAACACCGACAGCTCCACCCCCTGCTCCGAAGCCAGGAAGGCGGATTTCTGGGCGATGACAGGCCTGTCCGGGGTGATCTCCACGGGCAGAATGGCCCCGGGGAAGCTGGAGGCGAAGGCGATCATCCCAGGCCCTCCCTGGGCGGTGTAAAAGTTCTGGAACATGGACTCCCCGGAGAACATCCGGCCGAAGGCCTTGCCGATCCCTCCGGCGGAGGTCTGCATGTCCATGTTCGGGGACATCCAGACCATGGAGCCCTTTTCGGTAATCATAGTCTCTCCGGGATTCAGGTCGCAGATGACCACCGGAGTGGGCTCGCCTTGAATTTTGTACTTCACTATGTATCCGCTCCTTTTGCCTGCCACATCGCCCGGAGACAGCGGTCCGTCTGTTCCCGCAGGCTTTGGGCGGCCTGTATCAGACGGTCGGTGAGAAAATAAAAGCCGTCCGCATAGGGATCATCCACCCGGTCCAGCCCCCTGGACATGGCGGCAACCGCGTTGATCCCGCCGGAAACCTGATTGACCACCGCGTCCAAATCAATCAATTCTTCCCGTATATTCATTGGTTCCTCCTTGATTTTTTCCCGGCGATGTGGCATAATCAGATTTGCCACTCCTCCGGGTTTGGTAAATAGGAGCAGTCCGTAACTTGTCTAGGGTTGGCGGGCTGTTTCTATTTTTTGATGCCTTGTTCCACAAGGTCAATTCCCTTTTCGATAACCTCTGTCCGGGATATCCCAAGTGCATCCGCACAGCGCTGCAATTTGTCCGCCGTTTCCTCTGTGATTCGCAGACCGAGGTTTACACTCTTGGTAACTTCCTTGCGGGGGCGGCCTGTTCGAGGAGACATTCGCTCACCTCACTTCATGCTCCTGCAATAAGTATAATAGTGCTTGGGCAAAAAGTCAAGGGGGTTTGCAAAAAAGGAATGTCCTTTCCGCAGATTTTATGTAGGGGCGGCCTGTGGCCGCCCGTTTCTATAGCAATCATCAGAATTGCTGGCAAATGTAGGGCGGGACGACCTCGGCCCGCCGTCCTGCCGCAAACGGCGCGCCGGGTCGTCGCGCCCTACGG
>JAAWNI010000025.1 GCA_022798855.1 Lawsonibacter sp.
CTGGATGGTGAGCACCTCGCCGGGGCGGCACTCGGCCAGGTAGCCGATGCGCAGCTCGGCCAAGTAGCGGTCCCGGGGCAGGGACTCCATCCCCGCCGCATCGCAGGCGAAGTCGGCGTACCGGGTGTTGTTCACGTGGCCGTTCAGGTCGGAGTCGCTGTACCGCATAAGGCGGCGCTCCACCTCCCGCAGGCCGCCGGGCTGGCGGAGCTTGGCCAGGGTCATGGTCTTGCACAGCTCCCCGCCGCCGGTGCCCTCCAGCTCCGCGATGGCCCCCAAGCGCATCAGCTTGTGGCTGTCCAGGCTGGCCAGCACCCAGGCGGACACCGACTCCCCCACCGGCTGGCCGTTGGCCAGGATGTCGTAGTCCCGGTACATAATGGCGCTTTTCGCCCCCCGATGCCAGGTGCGGACGGTCAGCCGGTCCTCATACCGCAGGGGCCGGGCCAGCCTGTACCAGGACCGGGCCAGCATCCAGAAGGCCCCGTACCGCTCCACCAGCACGTCCCGGGAGAAGCCCCCCTCCTCCGCCGCCAGGGTGGCGGCGTTCTGGAGATGGTTCAGCAGAGCGGACGCCTTGCACTGGTTCCGGTCGTCCACGTCCAGGCCGTTCAAACGGATATCGTACTCAAAAAACATACTCATTTTTTCTTTCCTCGAATCAAAATTGAAGTCTTACAGCACAGGTCGTCGATGTCGTCAGCGGTAGCGGCCGGAACGCGGTACTTGCCGCCGCAGTCCTGACAGTACAGGTCCACCGAACTGAAATTCACATCGAAGGCCCACCGCTTACTGCCGCAGGTACAGGAGATGCCGCCCCGCTGGGCGATATCCTTCAGCTCCGAGAGGACCTCCTCCATGACGAGCTCGTCCAGGAACGCCCCGTTTTCGGCGGCGCCCTCCCCCAGCTTGTCCACCGCCTGCTCCAGCCGGGCGGTGGCGGCGTAGACCGGGGCCTCCTCCCCCACGTAACAGCAGTCCAGCCCGGAAGCGGCGCAGGAGAAGGCCAGGGCCTTCTCCCGGAGGAAGGCCTGGGAGGAGCAGGAGACAGTATGCTCCCGGCCGCAGAACAGGCAGGGCACCGCCAGCTTCACCCGGCTGGGGAGAAATTCCACCCCCAGCTCCGACTTGCCGCAGGGGCACTTGATGCGGGCCGGGGCCGCCGCCAGAGAAAACAGGTCCCGCTCCACAATCACCGACTGCATGCAGTGGGGGCAGATATAGGACAAAAACCGCTTCGTCTCCTGTACCATTGTTGTCCGCTCCTCTTCCAAAATTTCCATTGGCTGCTTTTTATTATAACGTAAATCCGTCCAAAAAACAAGGCCGCAGGTCTGTTTGCCCATGTCCGCGGCCCACAGGTCACGTCTCAAACAGCCAGGCCTGGAGATGGTCCTCATCCATCACCTCGATGCCGGACTCCCCCAGCAATTTGGCGGCCACCCCCCACCCCGGTTTCAGGGTGTGCGTAAAGGTGCCGTCGTAGATTTCCCCGCTGCCGCAGGAGGGGGACCGGGCCTTTAAAATGGCGATGGTACATCCGTTTTCCCTTGCCAGCTCCAGGACCCGTTCCGCCCCCGCCTGAAAAGCGGCGGTGACATCCTGTCCGTCCTGGGTCAGCACCCGGCCGTCGGGCTGGAGCTCGGCGGGGGGCCGGGGGACGTCCAGCCCCCCCAGCAGCTCCGGGCAGACGGGGATCAGGTTGTGCCCTGCCCGGTGGAGTTCGATGATCTGCCGGTCCAGGCGGCTGGCCCCGTCGTACCGGCAGGGCTCCCCCAAAAAACAGTGGCTGACTAAAATATTCATACTACCTCTCCTTTGGCTTTTTATTCAGCTTCAAAGCAACTCCGCTGGATTCCGCCGTCCGCTTCAATATCCCGACAGCTGTAATGACTTTTTCCTTTACAGTGTTTCCACCGGGAGCCGCCGCCTGTATCTCCTCAAAAGCCCGGCGCAGATCGTCCAGCTCCAGCAGATAGACGGCCAGACAGTAGAAGCTTTTTCGCCGGCCGTCATTCCAACCGGCCAGAAGCTGGTCCAAAATGGCCCTGCGTTCCTCTATTTGGCTTATGTAAACCTCCAGGCCCAGCTCCTCCGCCCGCTCCAGGTCCTGGAACATCTGGCGGTGGGGAACAAAGGAGTCGTACTCCACCATCTTCCCGTACCGCCCGCAAGGGAACTGGCCGCACTGGACACAAAAGGCTCCGACGTTCCGCTCCACGGCGCACCGGGCGATGGCGCAGCTCTGGTTTCCCTCCCCCCCGCCGCAGCCGGGACAGTACCCGCCCAAATTCATAGGGCACAGCAGGCAGTTCAGGCCGCACTGGGAAAACTGGGGATGCGCTCTGTGGAAGTTCTTCATGGCGTCCTCCTATGGAAAAGCGGCCCGCCGACGGCGGGCCGCTGTGGGTGTGATTCAGTGGGTCAGGTAGTACCGGACCAGCGTTTGGAGCAGCTCATCCCGGTCCGCCTTGCGGATCAAAGCGCGGGCGTTGTTGTGGTTGGTGATATAGGTGGGGTCTTCGGACAGAATGTAGCCCACAATCTGGTTGATGGGGTTGTAGCCTTTCTCCTGCAAGGCCTGATAGACGGTAGTAAGAATAGCCTTGATCTCCATATCCCGCTGGTCGCCCAGGCTGAATTTGCGGGTGAAGTCCATTTCATCCATAATAGCACCTCCCAAACAACATTTTCCGCCCCCGGCGAAAGCTGAACTATGTGCTTAGTGTACTCCAAAACCCTGTGGATGTAAAGGGATTTGAAAAAATTTAATACAAATGAAACATTTCTCCGGCGAATTTGGTATTTATTTCCAGTTCGTGTCCGTGTGGGCCGCGGCCACCTGAAACAGCGCGGACAGCGCCGCCAGATAGAACACATACTGTACGCCCCAGCCGTTCCACACCATTCCCATCACAGGGGAGGCGATGATCGCCATTACATGGTCCACGCTCACCCCCACGGACAGGGTCCGGGTCACCTCGCTGGGGTCCAGGGCGATGGAGCGCATCATGAAGGAGTGGACCATGTTGAACTGCTCAAAGAGGATGCACAGCACGTAGGCCCCAAAGACCAGCCAGGTGAGGGCGCTGCCCAGGTCGAAGGCCCCGCCTGCCAGCATTCCGGCCAGCAGTCCCATCACCGAGAAGGTGGCGGCAATGTAGGCCGCTTCTATCCAGAGCATCTTTTTCACGCCCAGCTTGTCCAGCATCCTGCCGATCACCGGGGCGGCCAAGGTCCCGGCGAAGTGGGTCACAATGGTGAGCAGCGCCACCGTGTCCGCCCCCTGCCCCAGCAGGTTGATGATCACCCAGGGGGCGAAGACGATGCGGATGCGCTTCTGACAGCCGTAGGCCAGGGTCACCATGTAGTAGGGCATGTAGCGCTTGCGAAACAGCAGCTTGTGGTTTTTTACGGAGTCCCTCTGGGCGCTGGACATGGCCATCAGCGCCAGCAGCACAACCGCCCCGGCGGTGGCAATCCCGCCGATGACAAAGGGCAGAATGGTCCGGGCGTGGAAGCTGAAAAAGCCCGTCCGGAACCCCACAAATACCAGCACCGCCGCCAGCATGTTGAACAGAGTGTTGACCCCCTTGAACCTGCCCAAGGTGGCCCCCACCTGCCCCCGCTCCGCCAGGTCCATGGAGATGGCGTCGTTCAGGGGCATAAACAGGTGCATGCCCAGTGACTGCACAAACAGGAAAATCAGCATCACCCCGTAGCTGGGGGACATGCAGCCCATGACGATAAAGCCCACCAGCACCAGCACCTGGGCCGCCACCGACATCCACAGGTTGCCCAGAAAGCCCAGTGCGGCCACCAGCACCATGCACAGGATGCCAGGGCTCTCCCGGGGGACCTCAATAAAGCCCCGCTGGACAGAGTCGATGTGGAAAACCTCGTTGAAGTAATTTGACATAATGTTGTTGCCCAAGCCGTTGGCCAGGGCGGTGAGGGCCAGCACCGCTACAAATACGCGGACCGCCCACTGACGTTTTTGTTCGGTCATGTGTAACTCTCTCTCCTAATTGCTGGTCTGTAGGGGCCGCCGACCCCGGCGGCCCGCTCTTCCAGATGGCTGGAGCATTGGGAACGGCGCGCCGGAGCCGCCGCGCCCTCCCCTCGTTGCCTCTCTTGCCCGTAGGGGCGGATAATATCCGCCCCTACAGGCCTTTCCCTAAAACGCGATGTCCTTAAATCTGGCCCCGTCGATCTCCTCGTTCAGCAGCCGGAGGCCCACCCCGTTATCGTTGAGGTCCTCTTCCGCCCATTTGCGGTTGAAGAGCAGATACAGACAGCGCTTTCCGTCGTAAACATTCTCCATGATGCTGTCTGACGCAACCACTACAGTCTCCAGCTCGACCCATTTGACCATCTCCTCCACCGTCTCGATCTCGGGCCACCAGGCGGCGAACTCCTCCGGGTCGTCCGGGCCGTAGGCGAAGCGCTCCTCCTCGTTGTAATAGCGGATGATCTCCTGGACCACAGCCTCCTGCAATTCCGGCCACTTTTCCAGGAACGCAAGGTAAGCTTCCCGCTGGTGGTGGGAGATTTCGGTCTGGCTCTCATAACAGGAGTCGACCATCAGCCCGACCTCCCGCTCCTCCCCAAACCAGTCCAGCTTTACACGGCCGTTCCAATAACCGCAGTCGTCAAAGTCCAGTTCTCCGAATACTTGATCCAGCATGTTGTCCTCCTTTACAGCAAGGCCCTTGCCGGCCTTATCCGCCCCCCGAAGGGCCGCGGCTTACCGTGGCCGCCGCTCTATTCCTCAGAGCCGCCCAGGGAAACGCCGGACACGGCAAGCCGTGTCCCTACAGCGTATCCTCCTCCGCCCGGTCCAGGGCGTCCTCCATATCGAAAGGGGGGGTGAAGGCGCACTCTACTCCCGTTACCTCCGAAAGGCCTCCGGCACTCCACAAAACGGCTCTGTGGAAAAATCCAGGCCATCGGGCTGTTCATCGGGGATGCAGCCGTCCCATTCCAGGCCGCTCAAGAACCCGCCCTTCTGGGCCCGTTCCTCCAGCTTGACCAGCAGGGCGGCAGCCTCCCGGTTAACATCCTCGGGCGGGCAGTTGGCGGGGCCGCCGTAGTGCCTATAGTAGTAGTCGGGAACCAGCAACCAGTAGACCATCCGGGCCGTCTTGATATCGCAGTCCGGGTGCAGCACCACTTGCTCCACGGCCAAGCTCCCGTCATCGTAGTTGTAGCCGTCCATCAGGTAGTGCAGCTCCTCCGCTCCGGTGAGGGCAGCCAGCTCCTTCACCACCTCCGCCCGGTAGGCATCGAAACCGATTTCCCGCTGGCGGCAGTAGGCGGCGTAATACTCCTCCTCCTCCGAGTCTTCCATCTCCTCGTCGAACTCGTCCTGGTCCATGTCAAAATAATAGGCATCACCGGCACAGGCCGCCCGCTGGAGCAGACGGTCCAACTCTTCCTTGCGTTGTTCAGCCAGCATGGGGATGTCCTCCTTTTTGTTGGTGTGGGTGTCGGTATGCCGCACCACAACCGGGGACGAGAAATCGTCCCCTGCAGCACCGGCCTTATCCGCCCCCCGTAGGGCCACGGCAGGCCGTGGCTGCCGCTCTATTCCTCAGAGCTGCCCAGGGAAACGCCGGACACGGCAAGCCGTGTCCCTACAGCGTATCCTCCTCCGCCCGGTCCAGGGCGTCCTCCACGTCGAAGGGGGGCGCATCCCCCGCCGGAGACTGGACGGGCGCCGGCGGAGCGGACACCCCGGCGGGTTCGGGGGTGGCGGTTCCCTGGCGGTACTTCATCTCCTGCCACTGTTCCTTGGTCACCAGCAGCTGCCGGGGCTTGGCGCCCTCGAAGGGGCCGACGATCCCCTTCTCCTCCAGCTGGTCCACCAGGCGGGCGGCGCGGGCGTAGCCCAGCTTCAGCCGGCGCTGGAGCATGGACACGGAAGCCTGTCCTGTCTCCACCACCACCTCTGCGGCGGCGTCGATCAGCTCGTCATAGCCGCCGTCCACATCCTCGGGGGCGGAGCCGCCCACCCCCTTGGAGCCCTTATCCTTCTCGGCGGCGTTGTGCTCGATCTGCTCCATCACGGAGTTGTCATACTGGGCCGCTCCGCTGTTCTTCTTCACAAAGCCTACCACGGCGGCCACCTCCGGGTCGGAGATGAAGCAGCCCTGGACCCGCTGGGGCTTGCCGCTGCCCAGGGGGGCGAAGAGCATGTCTCCCCGGCCCACCAGCTTCTCAGCGCCCTGGGTGTCCAAAATGATCCGGGACTCCATGGCGGAGGCCACGGCGAAGGCGATGCGGGAGGGAATATTGGCCTTCATCAGGCCGGTGATCACGTCGGCGGAGGGCCGCTGGGTAGCGATTACCAGGTGCATTCCGGCGGCGCGGCCCATCTGGGCCACCCGGCAGATGGACTCCTCCACCTCCTTGGCAGCTACCAGCATCAGGTCGGCCAGCTCGTCGATGACCACCACGATAAAGGGCATTTTTTCCATCCCCTCGGTGCGGGCGGCCAATGCGTTATACTCCTCCAGCTTGCGCACCCCCACCTCGGAGAAGGTGCGGTAACGCTTCATCATCTCGGTCACCGCCCATTGAAGGGCCCCAGCGGCCTTTTTAGGGTCGGTGACCACGGGGATCAGCAGGTGTGGAATGCCGTTGTAGATGCCCAGCTCCACCATTTTGGGGTCCACCATAATCAGGCGGACCTCCTCCGGAGTGGCCTTGTACAGCAGGGAGATGATCAGGGAGTTGGTGCACACCGACTTGCCTGAGCCGGTGGTGCCGGCGATGAGCAGGTGGGGCAGCTTGTTGATATCCCCTACGATAGCCTGTCCGCTGATATCCTTGCCCACGGCGAAAGAGGTTTTGGACTTGCCGTCGGTAAAGGCCTTGGCCCCGATCACCGAGTGGATGCTCACCGGGGAGACGACTTTGTTGGGCACCTCGATGCCCACCACCGAGATTTTATCGGGGATGGGGGCGATGCGCACGCCGGTGGCCCCCAGGGCCAGGGCGATGTCGTCGGACAGATTGGTCAGCTTGTTCAGCCGGACGCCCTGGTCCAGCTCCAGCTCATACCGGGTGACCGAGGGGCCGCGGACCACGTTGATGATGTCCGCGTCGATGCCGAAGGAGTGGATGGTGTCGGTGAGCCGCTGGCGGTTGGCGTTCAGCTCGCTGAGCGCCTGTCCGCCAACCTCCCCCGCCCCCTCGTTGAGGAGGGACAGGGGTGGGTATTGGTAGGGGGCCGTCTCCAGCCCCATGGCCTGCTGGATCTCCTCCCCCACCTCCGCCGCCTGGGCGGCGGCGTCCTTCGCGGTGACTTTGCCCATCTCCGGCTGGGGCGCGGGAGCGGGCGGCGGCACAGGGGTCGGAGGAACGGGAGGGGCGGACGGCTCCTCTGGGGGGCTGTACGGGCGGACGGCGGCCGGCAGGTCCGGCTGACGGACAGGCTCAGCCTCCACAGGCGCAGCCTGCCCCTGGCCAGGCTGGGTGATGGGCTCCGGCTTGGAAATGGAGGGGAAATCCGAATCATGCCGGGAGGGGGGCTCCGGAGCGGCCTTCTCCTCCAGCTCCTCCACGGACCTGGGCTCCTCCCGGGGGCTCAGCAGCTGGTCGGGCGCAGGGACCCGGGCGCTGCGGTCGAAAAAGCCCTTCTTCTTCCGCTCCGGCGGCGGAGACGGGGCCCGGTCTGTCAGGGGGCCGTCGTCCACCGGAATGTCAATGGCCGAACGGGAGGAATTTCTGGGCTGAGGAGCCGGCTCCTCCCGCCGCTCCCTGCGGCGCTCCCGGCGGGGGGCGGGCTCCGGCTCCGGCTCATACTCATACCGAGGACGGTCCAGCACCCACTGGACAATGTCAAAGACAGTCCGGTTGAAGGCGGCCAGTCCGGCCAGAAGCCCCAACAGTACAAAGACGATGGCCGCCCCCATGCGGGAGAACAGGGCGATAAAGCACTGGGCCGCGATCCCTCCCAGCGCTCCGCCGGATTTCATCTCCATCCCGCTCTTCACCAGAGCGCCCCACAGCTCAGCGTTCCACTCCATGGGCTGGGCCAGGACGCTGTGGAGCAGGCAGGAGAGGAGCAGGGGCAGCAGCAGGGCGCAGGCCAGCCGCAGGCGGACCGGGCGGCCCCGGTGAAGGCCCAGAATAAACGCCCCCAGCAGCAGGGCCGGAGGGACCAGCCAAAAGCCGTAGCCCATCATCCCTTTCAGCAGGTCGCAGAAAAAGCTGATAAAGATGGCCTTGATGTCAAAGCAGCCAAAGAGGGAGAAAATAGCCAGCAGCAGACAGGCCACCGCCCCCATCTCCCGGCGGTAGGGCTGCGCTGTCTGCTTGCGGCTCCCGCCCTTGCTCTTGGAGGAGGATGCGGTCCGGCGCCCCCCGGACGCGGACCGGCTCCCCCCTGTTTTCTTCTGTGTCGCCATATGTAAATCGTTCCTTTCAGGATTACTATAGCAGGATCCAAAATTGCAGACAAAGGCGCTCCGTAGGGCGCGACGACCCGGCGCGCCGTTTGCGGCAGGTCGGCGGGCCGAGGTCGTCCCGCCCTACATTTGCCAGCAATTTTGATGATTGCTATAGAGTCTGTTTGAAAGCTGATTTTTGCCTTGCAGGGCAAAAAATCCTCTCACCAATCCAAATACGTCGAGATGCAAAACAGGCTCTTACGCCGCCGGCAGCGTCCAGCCCATGACATTCAGCAGGATGAACAGCGCGCCGGCCCCCCAGCAGTAGAAGGCAAAAGCGCCGAACTTCCCCTTGTCGGCCAGCAGCTTGACCAGTTGGATGGAGAAATAGCCCACCACAGCGGCAATGGCCATGCCCAGCAGGTACTTGGGCAGATTTTCGGCGGGGACGCCCCCCTCTATCTTCGCCACGTCCAGCACCTCCAGCAGGGTGGCCCCCAGCACGGCGGGCAGGGACATGAGGAAGGAGTACCGCACGGCAAATTTCCGGTCGAAGCCCCGGACCATGCCGGCGGAGATGGTGCAGCCGGAGCGGGACAGCCCCGGGATGGTGGCGCAGCCCTGGGCCACGCCCACCAGCAGTACGTCCAGCAAAGTGGCGCTGCGCACCGTCTTATGCCCGCGGGCCATCTGGTCGGAGAGAAACAGGATGCACCCGGTGGCCAGCAGGGCGCAGGAGACGAAAATGGGGCTGCCCCCCAGCGCTTCCACCCGGTCCTTCAGGGGGAGCACCAAAAACAGCGGCAGCGTACCCACAATAATCAGCAGCACCATGCGCCTGGCCTCGGGTGGATTGCCCCGCCGGGGCTGGTGGGAGAATATGTCCCCAAAAAAGGAGAAAAACTCCACGATCATATCCCAGATATCCCGCCAGTAGACCACGCACACCGCCAAAAGGGTGGCGAAGTGGAGCAGGACATTGAACAGCTGGTCCGGTTCCTCCATGCCAAAAAAGTGCTGGAACAAGGTCAGGTGCCCTGAGCTGGAGATGGGCAGAAATTCAGCCACGCCCTGGACAAGGCCCAGGATGGCGGATTCGAAATACGTCAAAGCTGTGTACCTCCCAAATGGGCAAAAGCCCATAAAATCACTGAATATTATATTAACACAGGACTGGAAAAAATTCCAGTACTTTTCTTTCCCCTGCCACATAATCAGACAGAAATTTTTTTGCAAACGCTGTTGCAATGCGTCACATTTTATGTTATTCTAAATTATGTGAGAATCGTGTTGCTTTCTCGTAAAAGACAACACATTCTTAACAATATATTTGAGGAGGACTATTTCATGTCAGTATGCAGCAAGTGTTATAAGAGTCTGGGTTTGTTCGGCCGCAAAACCATCCGGGGCGACGACTATTGTTCCAGCTGCGCCGAATCAGTCCCCAGCTGCGACAAGTGCAAATATCATTACAACAGCGACATCCATCCCCGTTTTGGCTGCTGCGCCTATTTCAACCAGTATTTGCAGGACTACGACAACGTGTGTGAAGCCTATGAGAAAGGCCGGCAGGTACATCCTGACGTATCCGTGTAACATAAGAGCCGCAGGGAAAAATCCCCGCGGCTCTTATCATTTTTTCTCCTCGATCATCTCATACAGACAGCCCAAGGCGTCGGACAGCCCGCCGATGCGGTCGATCAGGCCCAGCTCCACCGCTTCCTCGCCGTAGATGACGCTGCCCACGTCGGCGGCCAGCTCCCCGGTCTGGAGCATCAGCTTTGTAAAGGCTTCCCTCTTTACATGACTATTTGCCGTAACAAATTGCAGGATACGCTCCTGAATGCGCTCGAAGTAGTAGAAGGTCTGGGGCACGCCGATGACCAGGCCGTTGAGCCGCACCGGATGGATGGTCATGGCCGCCGAGGGCGCGATGAAGGATTTTTTTGCTGACACCGCCAGGGGCACCCCGATGGAGTGGCTTCCGCCCAGCACCAGGGAGGCGGTGGGCTTGGACATGGAAGCGATCACCTCTGAGATAGCCAGCCCGGCTTCCACGTCCCCCCCGCCGTTGTTCAGCAGGATGAGCAGGCCGTCGATCTCTTCGCTGCCCTCAATGGTGGCCAGCAGGGGCAGGACGTGTTCGTATTTGGTGCTCTTGCTGGTGGGGGGCAGCAGCTGATGGCCCTCGATCTGCCCCACAATGGTCAGCACGTAGATAGTCCCCCGGTCCGTGCGGATCAGCGACGAGCCCAGGTCGATGATTGGTTGGATATCCCCCTCTTGGGGCAGCTGGTTTTGTTCCTCGTCCATGGATGTTCCCTCCTGTATTTCCCGTGGCGGAGACGGCTTGGCCGTCTCCCCGCGTCCCCGTTAGGATATGCGGAACAGCGGATTTTAGCCGCTCCCCTTTTGGGGGCCGTCCTCTGTCCGGCCCAGGCCCCGGTCTGTTTGACATTTTTTTCATTTTTTTGTGCTGATTTGGCCCGCTGGGCTGTTATAATATTGAGGCCTCAAACAAACCGGAAGGGGGTGTGCCGATGGAGCCGGACGCCGTACTGACTCTTTTCGACCGCTTTGCCGACGCAGTTTACCGCGTGGCGCTCAGCTATCTCCGCTCCCCCCAGGAAGCGGAAGACGCTGTGCAGACTGTCTTCCTCAAGCTCCTGGAGAAGAACGTGGAGATTTATCCCAACAAAGAGCGGGCGTTTTTGACGAAAATGACCATCAACCACTGCAAGAACATACTCAGCTCAGCCAAGACACGGAGCACCGTCCCGCTGGACGAAACTGTTCCGCTGGTACAGCCGGAGGATCAGGCGCTTTTCCGCGCGGTCATGGAACTGCCGGAGAAGTACCGGGCCGTGGTCTGCCTGCATTATTTTGAGGGCTACTCCTTCCGGGAGATCGCCAAGTTCCTGGGCATCGGCGCCTCCGCCGTCTCCATGCGCCTGGTTCGGGCCAGGTCCATCTTGAAACAACAGATTGGGAGGGATTGACATGGAACGAAGCTTCAACCGCATCTCTAAGACGCTGAAAATGCCTGAGGAGAGCCGGGAACGCGTTCGCGCCCAGCTTGCCTCCTACGCGGCAAATCAGGAGGTAATTCATATGAGAAAAACAAACCTGAAAAAATTCATACCGCTGACCGCAGCCGCCATAGCCATTTTGTCTTTGACTCTGGCCGCCGCAGTCATAGCGCCACAGTTCCGGAATGACATTATTGTGAACAGCGTTGACGACATTCCAGACCCCGCAAGCACAAATGCCCCTAGCATGGCAGCCATCACGGCCCCTAACGGAAATCCCCCCTCTACCTTGGAAGAGATTACAGAATCCGACCGGTTTAAATCGGACGGCTGGCTGTCCAAAGAGACTATCCACGGGGCCAATGTCCTTGGATACGGCACATGGGACGATGTGGAGATCCTGGACAATGACGCCCCGGTCCGCAGCCGCCGTGTCAGCCGGACCGACGGCGCAGTAAAGGTGGAATATACCGCCGAAAACCCCATCGACCTGGTGGAGACGCTGACAGGGCGCGTCTCCTTCGACCTGTCCTGGATGGATGGGCATTACGACTATGTCCCGGACGCCAACTTCTCATATGTAATAACAGACCCTGAGGGAAATTATGCCGGCGAGGTATTTTACGCTCTCTACGCGAAGCGGGACAAGAGCGGGTATATCCGGGTAGAACTCGACTACACCGCAGAAAAAGAACCACTGAGCCCAAGCTATATTGTTGATGGAAGTTACGAGACTGCCTACTACTACACAACCCCAGAGGGCTATGAGTTCCTGATCCAATTGCACAAGGGCCATGTCTGGGTGAAATGCAGCACGAATTACACCGGCGTTGGCCTGTATGGCGCGCATCTGACCAGGGATGAGGTGGAAGATATTTTAGACAATCTGTCGCTGTCCATCCAATAACAAGCAGAGCCCCCGGGGGGCCCGCTGGCTGGCGGGCTCCCCTCTGCTTCCCCCCCCGCTCTGCCGTGCGTCCAGCGGGGCCGCTCAGGAAGACGCCGCTTTTTCCACCCTTTGCTCCGGCACGTTCGCGGACAGGATCGCCAGCATCTGCGCGGTGTGGGGTTTATGCTCCAGAGTCCTGTGGGCCATTTCCTCCAGCAAAGGCCGGTTCTCCCGCCAGATAATGGCGTTCACCATCCGGATGTTCCGTTCTACGGCCTTCCAGTTGGTATTGTACTGCTTCGCTATCTCGGGATACAGCCACTTTGTCACCAGCAGCAGGCGGTCCGGCTGATCTATGCACAGTGATACCGCATACGCTGTGTGGAAAAAGCCGACGTAATTCGCGGTCACGCCAAGGCGGTACAGCATATCGTATATATCCGTCGTGCTATATCTTACTTCCATCATATCACCTCTTATTTTTATTCTGCTTATTCTGCGTTTTGGATTCCTCTTGAAGCGCTTCGTCCCGACTGTAGGCGGCGTTTATTTCAGCCCAAAACTCAGCGGCCTCTTCCTCGCTGAAATTCAACGCGTTTATCAGCTTGAACATTGTGGACGGCAGGGGCAGGTGTTCATGGCACTCCATCTGCTGAATGCAGTTTCGGCTCAGTCCCGTCTTTTCCGCCAAAACGGTCTGCGAAATCTTCATATCTTTCCGTCTCTGAACCAATTTCTTTTCCAAGTATTTGCTAACATTTGGAAATTTTCTGTAGGCACTTCTTGATTTCGACAATTTTGACACCTCCTGGAAAAAGCATATCGGAAATTTCAGGTTATGTCTGCCAAACGGTATTGGCATTTTGAAAAATGTCGAATGTTGACAGGCTGTCACAAAAAAGAGCCCTAACGCACACATTAGGGCTCATCATAGCGGAAATATGATAAAATCGGCCTGTACCAACCCGTTTTGCCCGGCGGACAGACAGGCATAGGACCTCCGCGGATGATTTTTATTCAGTCGGAAGATGGTTGTCCCCCCACGTTTTCATGTAGCTGATCACGTCTATAAAGCTCCTGCCCAGGTCGGACAGCGTATACTCCACCCTCGGCGGAATCTCTTTAAAGTCGTGCCGGAGCAGAAAGCCGTCCGCTTCCAGCTCCCGGAGCTGTTTCGTCAGGGACGACTCCGTGATCTCACCCAGCTGGCGGCGCAGCGCTCCAAATCTGTGAATGTCATGAAAAGCGATGTAATAAAGAATTTCCAGCTTCCATTTTCCGCCCAAAATTTTTTGGAGCGTAGACATGGTTTTACAGCGTTGAACCGCTGACTCTGTTTTTCTCATATTGCATACCTCCCGACAGCATCATACCGCTCCAGGCATAGAAAAACAAGGTACTGCAAAAAAGTACCGTACTTTTATTTCTGGCGCGCCGTGATATAATGTCGAAAAAAATAAGGAGGTTTTACCCATGCACTACACCGGTACAATTTGGCGGCCGCCCTACGAGTCCTCTTCCCTGCTGCTTGAGGCGGCGGCGGGCTGCACCCACCACAGATGCAAATTCTGCACATTATACCATAATCTTCCATTTCAGTTCCGAATGTCGCCCCTCTCCGACGTGGAGGGCGATTTGCGGGAGGTTCAGCTCATCAGCACAGATCCCGTCTCTATGCTGTCGGCCCGCCTGCAAGGAATGGACAGGCCGCCCCCCATCCGGCGCGTCTTTCTGACCGGGGCAAACCCCTTCGCGCTGAGCTATGGCCGGCTTATGGCCATCGCCGGCCTGATCCACCAGTATATCCCGTCGGTCCAAACCATCGGCTGCTTCGCAAGGATCACAGACGCCACCCCCAAGTCGGACGAGGAGCTGGCCGCCCTCCGTCAGGCCGGATATGACGGCCTGACCATAGGGATCGAAACTGGCGACGATGAAGCCCTGCGCTTTATGGATAAGGGCTATGCCGCCGCCGATATTGTAGAACAGTGCCAGCGGCTGGACCGGGCCGGCATCCATTACAGCTTCTTCTATTTGGCCGGCATCTCCGGGGCCGGGCGCGGCGAAACCGGCGCAAAAGCCACCGCGGACGTCTGCAACCAGCTCCACCCCACACTGATCGGCGTCAATATGCTGACCGTTTACCCGGAGTCGGAGCTCTATCAGGAGGTCCAGCGGGGCGCCTGGAAGGAGTCCAGCGAGATCGAGAAATACAGGGAAATCCGCGCCCTGCTGGAGCATCTGAACATCCCCACGCAGTTCGCCGCCCTGGGGGCGTCAAACGCCTTCCACTTTCAGGGGGCCCTGCCAGAGGACAGGGAAGCCCTCGCCGCGGCGCTGGACAGCATCCTGGAAACCGCGCGGGAGGAGGAGCTGCGGGACTACCGGGTCCATCTGCCCCATCTGTAGCGCCGCGCTTCCCCGGTATTTCGCCCAGGGGCCGCTCTTTGCAATTCCTTTCGCTTCCGCTCCACGCTTGTCTCACAAATTCAGAAAACACACCGAATGTAGGGCAAGGGCTCTGCCCTTGCCTTATTCTTTATCCCCTTGCGGGGATAGTAGAACCCCTGCCCTACATAACGTACCGAACGGTATTTCCAGG
>JAAWNI010000026.1 GCA_022798855.1 Lawsonibacter sp.
TGAATGGTGGTCTCCAGCTCCTCGGTGAAGTTGTCGGGGTAGATGTCCAGCTTGACCATATCCTCGCCGTACTTGGCCTGGAAGGCCTCGGCGCCCCGGCGGTCGTCCTCGGACTGGGAGACGGAGCCGGTGATGATGCCGATGTGGTACTCAGCGGCGCCGCTGCCGCCGGTGCTGCCGTCGGGCTGGCTGGCGCTGGTATTGCCGCCGGCGTTGCTCTGGCTGCCGGGGTTGCTGGTATTGCCGCCGTTGCCGCCATTGCCGCCGCAGCTCGCCAGGGCGAGCATCATGGCGCAGGCCAACAGCATACTGATCCTCTTTTTCATTTTATACCTCCTAAAAAATACCTTTGGACCGCCGGCGGCGCGGAGCGGTTTTCTGTTCCGCGCGCTGAACGCGGAACAGAAAAGGCGGCCGCCTTTGGGCCATGTATTTTATTTTAACAAAATCCGGCGTTTTGTCAACTGAAATTTCCCAATTCAGCCCATTTTCCCGTGTCATTTCCGCACAAAATTGCGCTCTGTTTTCTTCTGATTTCTGTACTTCCGGACAAAGACAAATGTTTTCGCCCCAAATTCACCCCTGGAAGACGTGCTTGTCCAGCCTTTCAAAGGCCTCCTGGACCCTGGCCAACGGCAGGGCCAGATTCATGCGGATGTGGCAGGGCCCGTGGAAAGGCCGGCCGTCCTGCCAGGCCACGCCCACGTCCCAGCCCGCCTGGAGCACCTGGCCGATGGCCTGCCCCCGGGCCTGGCACCAGCCGGAGCAGTCCACAAAGAGCATGTAGGTGCCCTCCGGCTTGAACACCGACAGGCCCTGGTAGTGGGTGTTGATGTGGTCCACGGCAAAGTCCACATTGCCCGCGATGGTCTGGCACAGCTCATCCACCCACTGATGCCCCTCGGGCTGGTAGGCCCCGATCAGCCCGTGCATGGACAGGACGTTCATGTCGTTGTAGTGGCTCAGCGCCCCCTCCCGGTCCACCCGGTCCCGGAGCCACTGGTTGTAAATGATGTGGTAGCCGCCGATCAGCCCCGCCAGATTGAAGGTTTTGGAGGGGGCGTACAGGGCCACGGTGCGCTCCCTGGCGTCCTGGGAGACGCTCTGGGTGGGGATGTGGCGGTATCCCGGGCGGATGATGTCGGACCATATCTCGTCGGAGATGACAAATACGTCGTATTTCTGATAGAGCTCCATGGCCCGCTCCAGCTCCCAGCGCTCCCACACCCGGCCGCAGGGGTTGTGGGGGGAGCAGAATATGGCGGCGTGGATGCGGTGCTCCTTGAGCTTTTCCTCCATGTCCACGTAGTCCATCCGCCACACCCCCTGGCCGTCCTGGACCAGGGGGCTGGAGACAATGTTGTATCCGTTGCGCTTCAGTACGCTGGTAAAGCCGATATAGGTGGGCGAGTGGACCAGCACGCTGTCCCCCTGGGAGGCGATGGCCCTCATGGCGCTGACCAGGCCGCCCAGCAGGCCGTTTTCATAGCCGATGCAGTCCTTTGCCAGCCCCTTGACCTGGTTCCGCCCCTCCTGCCACCGGATGATGGCGTCGTAGTACTCGTCGGCGGGGGTGAAATAGCCGAAGGCGGGGTGCTGGGCCCGGCGGATGATGGCTTCCGCCACGGTGGGGACGGTGGGAAAGTTCATGTCCGCCACCCACATAGGGATGGGGTCAAAGCCCTCCTTGGGCTTCGGGGGCGCGGTTCCCGCCCCCAGCCCGTCCACCGCCAAGGCGTCCCGCCCCCGCCGGTCCATGATCGAGGTAAAATCATACTTCATTTGGCACCATCCTTATCTTTTTCATTTTTTCATAGCTTTAGTCTTTAGAAGCTGTACCAATAGCCTCAACACAAATCTCTGCGGCCAAAATTGCCGCTGACTGCGTTAAAAAATCTTGAAATACACAAAGTATTCCTGCGATTTTTTGCCTTGCCATTGGCAATTTTGCCTCGCAAATCTGTATCTTTCGGCTAATGGTACAGCTTCTTACAATTGGAGGACAAAATCATCTTTTGGCAGCTTTTCCCAGGAAAACAGGGGGATCAGCTCCCGGGGGGTGGCTCCCTCGGGCCGGTCGATGAGGTGGGCGGCGTGGGCCAGCCTTCCCACCAGCTCCGGGGCGGTGTACTCCTTCTGGAGCCGGCCCAGCTCCAGGTCCCGGTCCCGCTTGGCCAGACGGCGGCCGTCTGGGGCCAGGAGGAGGGGCAGGTGGCCGTACTCCGGACGTGGCAGCCCCAGCACCTCCTGGAGCCATATCTGCCGGGGGGCGGAGGACAGCAGGTCGCTCCCCCGCACCACCTGGGACACCCCCATCGCCCCGTCGTCCACCACCACCGCCAGCTGGTAGGCAAAAACCCCGTCGGAACGGCGGAGGATGAAGTCTCCGCAGTCCTGTTTTAAGTCCTCTTCGTATTTTCCTTGTAATAAATCGCAGAAAGTAATGGTCTTTTCCGGCACCCGCACCCGCCAGGCGGGGCTGCGCTGTCTGGACAGCTCCGCCCGCTCCTCTTCTGCCAGCCAGCCGCACCGGCCGTCGTAGACAGAGGCGCCGTCGGACCGGTGGGGAGCCGAAGCGGCCAGCCGCTCCGCCCGGGTGCAGAAGCAGGGGTAGATAAAGCCCTGTTGTTCCAGCGTCTGAAATGCCTGCCTGTATACCTCCGTCCGCCGGGACTGATACACCGGCGCGCCGTCCCAGTCCAGCCCCAGCCACTCCAGGTCCCGCATGACCTGGCCGCAGTACTCAGGGCGGCACCGGTCCGGGTCCAGGTCCTCCAGCCGGAGCACCATCCCGCCGCCGGCGCTCCGGGCGGCCAGCCAGGCCAGCAGGCAGGACCACAGGTTGCCCAGGTGCATCCGCCCGCTGGGGCTGGGGGCAAAACGGCCTGTCATACCAAAACCACCTCCCTGTTCCAAACCGGCTCGGCCCGCCGCGCCTTTACAGCTCCTTCCAACGGCGCACCGGGGCCTCCGCGCTCTGCACGCCAATATCCCCTATTCATATTCCGCCAGCGCTTCCCGGAGAAACTCCAGGTCCTTGTCGTCCAAGGCGTGGAGCCCGGCGGCCTCCTCCAGGTGGTGGGTGAACTCGTGGGCCACAGTGGCGAAGATCTCATCCTTCCAGACCTCCTCGTCCTCCTCCTCCAGCAGGGCGGCGAAGGAGCCGTAATACAGAAGGATGTACCGGCCCAGGTTGTCGTGGACGTACTCCCCCATAATGTACATCTCCCCCGGAGGAAAATCCGGGTCGGGCAGGGCCTTTTCCTCCAGCTGGATGCCCCCGTCCAGGCCCTCGAAAAAGGCCTCGGGAAATTCCTGGGCAATCTCCTCCAGCCAGTCGCCCATCTGATCGTAAGCAGGGACCACGAACTGCACCTCCTTTTAACTGGAATCATGCTTCATACAGGGTTCCTCGTCTTCCCCAGAGCATGTTGGATAAATTTTCCCGCCCTATATCCGTGACTGTTTTGTAGATAGGCGCGCCCCGGATGCAGGTCCCAAAGAAGTAGATTTGGCCGCACTCTGTACATTTCATATAGTGTTTTATGGTATAATGTTCTTCTTTGTCCAAAATATCATGTATTTCATCGAGCAAGCAGTCTCCCGCATACAGCTCCAATCGTTTCTGCATCCCCATCACCTTTACCATTTCAAGTATTGGGGAATAGTTCATAGAATCATCGGACGCACTTTGAAAAGCTGCTTTCAAAATACTACAGTTTTTGCACATATCCATCCCTCTTCATGATCAAGGTGACAGGCCCGCCTTCCGACGCAGCAGCGAAAGGGGCGGCACCTGCCGGGGCAGCTTCATGCGGAACACCATCTGGGGGTGGCGGACCTCCTCAAGGGGGAGTCCGTCCCCGTCCCAGAGGGCGTCCACCGTCAGGGCCTGGGGGCGGACATCGGGGCCCACCAGCTCCAGGGCGTCCCCCACGGCAAACTTGTTGTTCAAAGTCAGGACGGCGTTCCCATCCCCGTCGCAGGACTGGACCTTCGCCACGATCTGCCAGTCCCGGACATACCGGGCGTCGTCGGTGAACTGCCCCGGCTGGCCGAAGAAAAAGCCGGTGGAGTAGTGCCGGTGGCTGATGTGCTCCACCTCGTCCCGCCACACCGGGTCCAGGGGGGTTCCGGCGGCGGCGGC
Organism: Lawsonibacter sp.; assembly: GCA_022798855.1. Taxonomy (GTDB): domain Bacteria; phylum Bacillota; class Clostridia; order Oscillospirales; family Oscillospiraceae; genus Lawsonibacter. Next base: position 4,148 of record JAAWNI010000026.1, read on the forward strand.
ATCGACGGCGTGGCGGTAGGCCCCGGTAACGATGGCGGCGTAGTAGGCCGACTTGGCCCGGCCCTCCAGCTTGACGGAGTCCACCCCGGCCTCCATCAGCTCAGCCACGTGGTCGATCATGCACATGTCCCGGGAGTTCATGATGTAAGTCTCCCCGTTCTCCTCGTAGACGGGGAAGTACTCCCCCGGCCGCTTCTCCTCCATCAGGGCGTACTGATAGCGGCAGGGCTGGGCGCAGGCCCCCCGGTTGGAGTCCCGGCCCGTCATATAGTTGGACAGCAGGCACCGCCCGGAGTAGCTGACGCACATGGCCCCATGGGCGAAGACCTCAATCTCCAGCTCTGGGGGCGTCTTGGCGCGAATTTCCCGAATCTCCTCCAGGGACAGCTCCCGGGCCAGGATCACCCGGCTGGCCCCCAGGTCGTGCCAGGCCCGGGCGGACTGGTAGTTGACGATGCTGGCCTGGGTGGAGATGTGGGGCTGGACATGGGGGGCGTATTGTTTCGCCAGGGCCAGGACCCCCACGTCAGCCAAAATGACGGCGTCCACCCCCAGCTCCTCCAGGTACTCCAGCCACTGGGGCAGACGGCTGGCCTCCCCGTTCCGGGGCATGGTGTTGCAGGCGGCGTGGACCCGGACCCCGTGGGCCCGGCACAGCGCCAGGGCGGTTTTCAGCTCCTCGGGGGAGAAATTGCCGGCAAAGGACCGCATCCCGAAGGTGTCCCCCGCCAGATAGACGGCGTCGGCACCGTAGGCCACCGCCATTTGCAGCCGCTCCATGTCCCCCGCCGGGGCCAGGAGTTCGATTTTGTTCATGGTATCTCTCCTTTGCCTCATCTCCGCGTGTAGGGGCCGACGACCCGGCGGCCCGCCTGTCCGAAACCCGCTTGCGCCCCGGACGGCGCGCCGAGGCCGCCGCGCCCTACAGCCAAGCGTCCACCGGGCCATCCGGTGGACGCTTATGACATTTGTTAGCTCTTGTACCGCTCCTGGCTGGCAATGAATTTTTGCAGCTGGTCATAGGTGCGGAAGAAGTGGTGGATATCGTCATCCCCCAGGGCGTAGTAGAAGTCCTTGCTGTCCGCAGGGTTGAGGGCGGCGATGATGGACTCCATGCCGGGGTTGGCGATGGGGGCGGGGGGCAGGCCCTTGTACATATAGGTGTTGTAGGGGGAGTCGATGGACTTGTCCCCCTCGCTGGGTTCCTTGCCGCCGTTGATATAGACCAGGGTGGCGTCGATTTGCAGATAGCCCTGGGTGCCGGCGCTGGGATTCTCCAGGCGGTTGTGGATGACGGCGGAAATCTCCTCCCGGTCCTCGCCGGTGGTCTCCCGCTCGATCATGGACGCGATGGTGAGCACCTCCCGCAGGGTGTAGCCCGACTCCTCCACCTGGGCCATGATCGTCTCGTTGGTCTGGTTGTAGAAGTAGACCAGGAACTTGTTAATGGCGTAAACGGGGTCGTGGGGGGTGTAGAACTCGTAGGTGGCGGGCATGAGATAGCCCTCCAGGCGGCGGTAGTCCCCCAGGGGGATGTCCTGGAGGAAGTCGAAGGCGTAGTCGTGCTCCGCGGCGGCCTTCTCCAGCTCATCCAGCGACCGGGCCACCCCCTTCTTCACCAGGAGCTGGAAAATCTGGTCGATGGTATAGCCCTCCGGAATGGCCACGGTGACCACCGACCGGTTGGCGGAGTTGGCGCTGATGCCCGACAGCAGGGCCCGGTAGTCCATATCGGTGTTCAGGGTGTAGCTGCCCACGCTGAAGCTGTCCTTCTTGTGGGTGATGGCGGCGAAGAGCTTGAAGAGGAGCTTATACTCGATCATCCCCTCCTCCTTCAGCCGGTCCACGATGCCGTCGAAGTCCTCCTCCGCCGTGATGGTGAAGGTGATCTCCTTGTGGGGCTGCTTGTTCAGCGCCAGCACGTCCTCGGCGCACACCCAGCCGACGCAGGCCAGCAGGATGGATATGCCGATCACCGCCGTCACGTACAGCAGCACCAGCCCGGCGGTGCGGCCGGCGGACCGCCGCTTTTTCTTCGGCCGGCGGGTTTGGGGCCTCCGCTCCCCGGAGGAGGCCCGCTCCTCCTCCCGCTGGCTGGAGGGGTGGGAGCCGCCGCTCCGCCCCCCCTGGGAGGAATGCCGGCTGCTCCGGCGCTCCTGCTCATAATAGTTGTCCTGAGACATAGCGTCAGCTCCTAACAAATTTTCCTCTCCCTGTCACCAGGGACAAGGGAGGGCCATAGAATAGTACAGAACGCGGGGACAGCGTCCCGGCAAATCAAGTGAGGTGAAATAACAATGTTCTGTGGGAACAACGGTTGGGGCGGCGGCAGCGCGCTGTGGATCATCATTCTGATCATCATCCTGTTTGGCTGCGGCGGCTTTGGCAACGGCTGCAACAACAATAACTGCGGCTGCGGCTGCAACAACAACGACTGCGGCTGCGGGGACAACGACTGCGGCTGCTGCTGACCCAAAGTCTACACACCCGGGGGAAAACGGGCGGGGGAGGATTCTCCCGCTCCTTTTCCGTCCCGCCCGGGGACAGGCCGTCAGTAGGCGATGGACTCTGCCACCTGGCCGGCGGCCTTTGACCCCGACAGCGCCTCGATCAGGGCCACGCCGAAGTCGAAGGCGGAGCCCGCCGCCCGGCCGGTGATGGTTTTCCCGTCGGCCACCACCCCGGGGGAGGGCTGCACCCGCGCGCCGGCCAGCTGGCCCTCCATGCCGGGGTAGCAGATGGCCCTTTTCCCCTCCAGCAGGCCCCAGCGGCCCAACAGAGTGGGGGCGGCGCAGATGGCGGCCACCCAGATGTCCCGGCGGACGGCTTCCCGCACCAGCTCCTCCACCCTGGGGTCGGCCCCCAGGTTCTTCACGCCCACGCCGCCGCCGGGCAGGACGATCATCTCCGCCCGGTCCAGGTCCACCTGGTCCAGGGCCAGGTCGGCCTTTACCGTGATGCCGTGCCCGCCGGGGACCAGCTCCCCCTCCAGGGCGGCCAGGGCCGCCTCCACCCCCGCCCGGCGAAGCAGGTCGGCGGGCACCAGGGCTTCCGCCTCCTCAAAGCCGGGGGCCAGCAGAATATACACCATAATTGTTTCCTCCAATCTTACCAGCGGGCGCCTTACCGGGAGCGGAAGGCAAAAAACCGCTGTCCAAAATAGTTGAGCACCACAAAAAGCCCTGAGCCGGCCAGCATGGTCAGGTTGCCCTGGAGCTGTTCCCCCAGGCCCAGTCCGCCCAGCACCCAGGCCGCAGCCGGCTTGGCCAGCCCGTAGGCCAGCAGGTAGCACACCGAGATGTTCAGGACGAACCGGAGCACCACCCATGGGCCTTTCTCCTGGTTTTTAAAGGTGAAGCGCTTGTTCAGAAAGAAGCTGACCACGCTGCCCGCCATGTAGTTGGCGGCGGAGGATATCCAATAGCCCGTATCCCCCCAGGCGTGGAGCCCCGCCAGGTTGTACAGCCCGAACATAACCCCGCAGCCCACCAGGGTGTTGGCCACCCCCACCAGCAGGAAGCGGAACATGGTGGGGTCAAAGAGTTTTTTCAGCTTGTCCATGTTCTTTCTCTCCCTCGCACTGTTCCGCCAGGATATACCGGGGCCTGTCCTTCAGCTCCTCGTAGATCTTCCCGATGTAATAGCCGATGATCCCCAGGCAGACCATCAAAATGCTGCCGATGAAAAGCTGGAGCAGGATCACGGTGGTAAAGCCCTCCAGGGCCTGGCCGGTGAACTTCTGCCACAGGGACCAGAGCCCCAGCGCCACCGAGCAGAGGAACACCACCGCCCCCAGCAGGGTCACGATCTGGAGGGGGGCCGCGGAGAAGGCGGCGATGTTGGTGACGGCGTAGCGGACCAGGCTGCGCACCGACCACTTGGACTGGCCCTCCAGCCGGGGCTGGACCTCAAACTCCACCTGGGCGGTGGAGAAGCCGATCCAGGAGGACAGCGCCCGGAAAAAGGCGTTTTTCTCCCGCATGGCCAGCAGGGTGTCCACCGCCCGCCGGTCCAGCAGCTTGAAGTCGGAGGCCTTGGACATGTCCACCCCCATGGCCCCGCTGATGGCGGAGTAGAAGGTCCTGGCCGCCAGGGTGTGCAGGGGGTTTTCCCTGCCCCGGCCCACCTTGACCCCCTCCACCACCTGATAGCCCTCCTGCCACAGGCGGTACATCTCCACCACCTTCTCCGGCGGATGCTGGAGGTCGCAGTCCATCACCGCTGCGCAGTCCCCCCGGGCCTGGGCCAGCCCGGCGAAGATGGCCGCTTCCTTCCCGAAGTTCCGGGAGAACCGGACCCCCCGCACCTGGGGCATCCGGGCCGCCTGGGCCTGGACCGCCGCCCAGGTGCCGTCTCGGGAGCCGTCGTCCACAAAGAGGAGCTCGTGCCGGATGCCCGCTTGGGCCAGCAGGGCGGACACCGCCTCCGCCGCCCGGGGGATGGAGGGCTCCTCGTTGTAGGAGGGCAGCACCACCGACAAAAGCCCCTGTCTTTTTTCCTGGTCCATGGGTCTACCTCCTGTCCTCGTAGGCTATCTCAAAGTCAGACTTGGGGGTGTACTCCTCCTGGAGCTTCACCACCACCCGGCCCTCCGCCAGGGCCACGCTGCCCGGGGCGGGGTAGAGGGGCATGGCCTTGAACCAGGCCGTCTGGGCGATGGACTTCATCGTTTCCTCGTCCAGCTCCTCCACCGGGATGTTCAGCCAGTCCCGCAGATAGTGGTAGATGTGCTTGTTCAGCACCGCCACGTTGTCCCTGGGGGCGCTGTAGTGGTCCACCTGGGCGTAGCTGGGAATCTGGGCCCGGAGCTGCTCCTGGGAGATGGCCCCCACAAAGGCCACCTCCATGCCGGGCTCATACCCCGGACAGCCCTCCACCCGGGCGAAGAGCCGGGTGAGGTAGCTCTCGGTGGCCCGGTGGGCCTGGGCCGAAGCGGTGTACAGCAGGTTGTTGGTGTTCAGGCAGAACAGCAGCAGGGCCGCCGCCCAAACCGCCGCGGCCGGAGCCAGAAGGACCCGCTCCCGGGCGGACACCTCGTCCCCCCGCTGGAGCAGCAGGACCACCGCCAGATAGGCGGACACATAGGCGTATTTCATCAGAGGGGTGGGCTGGGCGTAGGGGCTTAAAATCTGGCTGAAGCCCATCCCCAGGGGGAGCAGGGCGGCCATGGCCAGCCCGCCCAAGGGCCTCCAGAGCTCCCGCCACAGCGCCCCCGCCCGGAGCCGGAGGAACCAGCACAGAGCGCCCACCGCCAGCGCCAGCAGGTCCACAAGGACCAGGAAGGGGGTGGTGAAGGCGTTGGCCGCTCCGGGCCGGAAGAAGAAGGAGGCAGCCTGCTTGCAGGCGTCCAGCACCAGCCGGGGCAGCTCCTTCAAGGGGTAGCCGGAGCTGGCCGCGTCCATCCCCAGGTAGGACAGCAGCTCCAGATTCTTTACCTTTAAAAATACCAGCAGGACGGCGTAGTAGAGGGCCGCCCCCGCCGCCAAAGTGAACACCAGCCGCAGGCCCAGCCCCCAGGTCCCCCGAAGGGAAGCCCCAGGGTCCAGCGTCTCCTTGAGCACCGCCAGCAGGGCCAGGGAGATGGCCACCGAAGCGTAGGCCTGATAAATCCCCATGGACAGGGCCAGGGCAGCGGCCCCCAGCAGCCCGCCGGCCCACCCCCGCTTCGCCAGCCAGACCGCCAGCGCCGCCAGAAGGATGGACAGGCAGTAGGCCGGGGCGGTGAACAGGTAGAGGAAGGTGTACCCCAGGCAGGGGAAGGCGGCCAGCACCGCCCCGGACAGCCCCCCCAGAAGGGCGCTGTGGATGTCCAGAAGGCTGGTTATCAGAGCGGCCGCCAGCCCCAGAAAGAGGAGGGACAGCAGGCCGGCCGCCATGGGCATCTGGGTAAAGTTGTTCAGGGCGGACGCGTAGTGGAGGAACCACCGGCCCGACACCGTCATCTGCTGGAGGTCATAGACCCGGCTCAGGCCGTCGCTGTTGGGGATCAGGTTGGTGAAGGCGTAGAGATGGACCAGCAGCCCGGTGGTCAGACAGCCGAAAAAAGCGGCCCGGCGGGCCGGGGCGATCCGCCGCCACAGCTCACGCCCGCGCTTGTCGATAGACATGGATTCCCCTCCTATCTCTTTTTCAGCCGCTCCCCCGCCGCCTTGACCAGCACCAGAGGGAGCTTGGCCATGCGGCCCGCCCGCTGGGGCTCCTTTTTCAGCCGGTAGGCCCACTCCAGACCCAGCTTCCGCCAGGACTCCGGGGCCCGCTCCGCCCTTCCGGCGAAGACGTCCAGCGCACCGCCCAGGCCGATGGCCAGCCGCGCGCCGGTGTGCTTGCCCCACCGGGCCATCCACTTCTCCTGCTTGGGCGCCCCCAGGCAGACAAACAGCAGGTCGGGCCGTGCGGCGGCCACCTTCAGCAGCGCCGCCTCCTCGTCCTGAAAGTAGCCGTCCTGGGCCCCGCAGAGGGTGACGCCGGGGTACTGCTCCGCAATCCGGCGGCCGGCCTCCTCCGCCACGCCGGGCTTGGCCCCCAGCAGATAGAGCCGCCCGCCCCGCTGGCTGAGGCAGGAGAGCATGTCGGCGGCGAACTCGATGCCAGGCACCCGGCCTTTCAGGGGCGTCCCCTTGATCTTCGCGGAGTAGACCACCCCTATGCCGTCGGCCAGCACCAGGTCGGCGCTGTTGAGCACCCTGCGGAACTCCTCGTCCTTCCCCGCCGCCAGGATAAACTCCGGGTTGGGGGTGACCACATAGTGGAACTTGTCCTCCTCCAGCAGCTTTGCCCCCGCCTGGACGGCTTCCTCCCGGGTGAGGTCGTCAAACATGACGCCTAAAATCTCTTTTTTCAATCGAACCTCCATGCGCCGTTCAGCGCGTCCCGCTCCGTGCCCGTTTTGCCCTCCAGGGTGATGATTCCCCAGCGGGCAGTCGCTCAAACGGGGACGGACATACTTTTCCTTATACTTCCTAATATTCTAACACGCTTCACCCAAAAAGTCTATGAAATTTCCGTGAAGGATTTTTTAAGATGGGAGGGAAATTTGTCGAAAAACGCAGGCCCGCAAAACCGGCCGGGGGCGGCGGGCCGGGGGCGTCCCGCCCTACAGGCGGAGCCACGGAAAAGCCTATAGCAATCTTCTAAATTACCAACAGTGATTTTGTAGGGGCGGGTATTACCCGCCCGTCTGGAAGGGCTGTGCCGCCTCACCTTGCGGGCGGATGATATCCGCCCCTACTTGAGTGCTACGCATTTTGATGATTGCTATAATTGTAACCACATTGTAACTTGACTCCTATCTACGACAAGTGTAGTATAATATCAACTACATTTGAAGTGGATGTGTTTGTATGAAACGCCTGCCTGACACCGAATTGGAAGTTATGAAAGCCCTCTGGTCCACCGGGGCGGACACCCCCAGGGCCACCCTGGAGGACAGGCTCGCCCCCTTCGGCTGGGCGGCCAATACCATCAACACCTATCTCTCCCGACTGGCGGACAAGGGCTTTGTCTCCGTCCGCCGGGAGGGCAAAAGCAACCTGTACACCCCCCTGGTGGCCCAGGAGGACTATCAGGCCTTTGACAGCCGGGCGGTGCTGGAGCGGCTGTACGGCTCCCCCCGGAACTTCGTGGCCGCCCTGGCCCGGGAGGGGATGCGCCGGGGCGAGCTGGAGGAGCTCCAGGCCCTGCTGGACCAGCTGAACGGAGGACGGCCCCAATGAACCATCTTCTGCCCACCCTGGGGGCGCTGACCCTGGGCGGCTCCGCCGCCGTGCTCCTGCTGGCCCTGGCCGCCCGGTCCCGGTACGGGGCCAAATGGCGGTGCTGGGCCTGGCTGCTGCTGTGCCTGCGGCTGGCCCTCCCCTTCCCCCTGCTCCCCCAGGCCCGAAACCAGGCCCCCATCCAGGTGGACCTCCCCAGCCCGCCCCAGGCGGTCCGGCCGGTTCCGCCCCCCAGCACCTCCGCACCCTACACGCCGCCCAGCCCCGGCGTCCAGGGGGAACAGCCCCCCGCCGGGAGTACCCCGGCCCTCCCCAGGCCTGAGCCCGACGCGGCCCTCCCCAGCCTGTCCCAGCTGGCGCTGGGGGTTTGGCTGGCGGGCGCGGCGGCTGTGCTGGCCTGGAACCTCCATGCCCACCTGCGGTTCCTCGCCTATCTGCGCCGGTGGTCCGCCCCCGTCACCGGCGGGGACGCAATCGCCGCCTTTAACAGGCTGGGGGACCAGCTGCGGCTGGACCGCCGGCCCCGCCTGCTGGTGTGCCAGGGGCTGAAAGTGCCCATGCTGGCCGGGCTGCTCCGCCCCGCCCTTCTCCTGCCCCAGGGGGACACCACCGGGGAGGAGCTGGGGCTCTCCCTGCTCCACGAGCTGACCCACTTCCGCCGCCGGGACATCTGGCTGAAAACCCTGGCCCTGTGGGTCAACGCCCTCCACTGGTTCAACCCCCTGATGTGGTACATGGTCCGCCTGGTGGAGCGGGACACCGAGCTGGCCTGCGACGAGGACGCCCTGCGCCGCCTGCCCCCGGAGGACTACGCCGCCTACGGCCAGACCATCCTGAACGCCGTGGCCCGTCTGCAAGGCAGGGCCGGTTGAGCGCGGAAAAAGGCCCCTTTGACAAGGGGCGCACACGAAAGGAGTTCCCCTATGAACAAAAAAGTCCCCCGCACCCCCTTCTCCACCCCTCTGTCCGGGTCGGCCAGGGAGACGGAAATGCGGCTGAAACATATCTTCTCTGGGCCAAAAAAGCGGCCCCCGGCCCTGTTTCTGGCCCTGGTGTCCGCCGCCTGCCTGCTGTGCGGCAATCTGGTGTCCTGCCAGACGCCCCAGGCGGAAAGCACGGCCTCCACCCCGCCGTCCGAACTCTGGGCGGAGTACTACAGCTCCGGGGAGGCGCCCCAGGACGTGGGCCATGAAATCCAGCTGCCCGAGTACCCGGATACCACCTTCCGCTGGACGGCGGAGGGCGTGTCCGCCCTGGGCCGGGACGGGGAAACCATTCTGTTCACCGGGACGCCCATCATCAGCGTGTTCCTCTGCGACCTGACCGGGGACAGCAAGCGGGACTTCTGCGCCGATGTGGGAATGGACGACCCCCGCATCATTGTGTACGACTACGCCAGCCGGACCGAATACACCCTGACGGGCCGGGACGGGAGCCCCTACCACCTGTCTCTGGACGGGGATCAGCTCCATGTGGAATGGTCCAACTGGGTCAAAAAGCAAGACGGCCTGCTGGAATCCTATACAGGTGATTTGGCCATCAGCCCGCAGGGCGTGCTGGAGGTGGCCAACGAACAGCCGCCCCTCACCATCCGGTATCAGCTGGCTTCCCAGCTCTCCACCGACATCAACCAAAACGGCATCCCGGAGGAGATACGCCTGGAGAACGAGTACGGCTGGGACGAGGTACGGTTCTATGAAAACGGCCAACTCATCAACCGGGAACTGCCGGGGGTCTGCCTGTACAGCTACACTGGCGGGCAGGACTACATCCTGCGCTGCTACTACGAAGGCGACTACCCCGGGGTCTACTACCACAGCTACAACATCTGCGACGTTTCCGGGGAGTCTGAGGAGGTCATCCAATACAACAACGTCCGCTTCGATCTCAACTTCAACGCCACCTTCCACAGCTTCGACCCTGCGGCCATCGCCGCCTATGTGGAGGAGCTTACCGGCCCCGCCGGAACGCCCAGCCTCGGGCTGTTCAGCCACACCTGGCGGCTGGTGGTGCGGGACGGGGAGCTGGTGGCGGAGGAGCCGGAGCTGCCCCTGCCCTGGCTGGAGCAGTTCCCGGAAATCTTCACCCGGGACCCGGACAAATCTCTCGAGGAGGATTTACGGAATTTCCAGGCCGCTATGGCCGCCGCCTATCCCGCTCCGGAGCCCAAAAAGGTGGACGCCCTGCCCTTTGACGCCCCCCTGGAGATGATCTTCTCCAGCGGGGCGGGGGCCTGGTGTACCGGCCTGGAGCTGAACCCGGATGGCTCTTTCACGGCAGATTACCACGACGCCGACGGCCTGATTCAGTACGTCTGTCAATATCACGGAAAGCTGGGGGGCTTCGCCCAGCTCACCGAACACTCCTGGGCCCTGACTCTGGAGGAGCTGGTGCTGGACACCAAGTACCCTGTGGGCACGGAGTGGGACGAGATGACCGACTGGCTTGAGGATGGGCCTGTCCACTTTATCTCCAGCGGGCCCGCCGGCTTTGAAGATAAGGACGGAAACACCCTCCAGCCCGGGGCCCAGTTCATTCTTTACTCCCCCGAGGCCCAGGGCCACGCCCCCGGCACCGAGCTGTACGGCGCTTACGAGTTCTGGACCTGGTGCCTCTCCCGGCCCGACCTGGCCGGCGGCGGCTCTCTGGGCTGCTGGGGCCTGTACAACCTGGCCAGCGACATCGGATTTTTCACCGACCCATAGCGGCCCCAAAACCCGGCGTTTTCCCCGTGAATGTTAGAACCTGTATTCACAATCTCAAACGACCGTCTGAACGGTTCTTTTGCCGCCCTGCGGCGTTAAAAAATCTTGAAATCCACAAAGGATTCCTGCGAT
>JAAWNI010000027.1 GCA_022798855.1 Lawsonibacter sp.
GACGGGCCTTTAGCCGCCTTGCGGCGTTAAAAAATCTTGAAATCCACAAAGGATTCCTGTGATTTTTTGCCTTGCAGGGCGGCAAAATTCCTCGTCCATTCAGCATTTTCGATTATGAATACAGGTTCTTACAAAGGAGTGGACCAAACAATGGATATCAAATTCAACCCCCAGGCCGGCCAGATTTCCCCCATGCGGACAGCCCGGTTCGCCGCATCTGAGGAAAAGGAGGCCCAGGCCGCCGGACAGTCTCAGGACATGATGGAAATCTCCCGCGATGGCCAGCGGGCCGCCGCGGAAGCGCCGGATTTTGGCCAGCGCTGGGAAAAGCTGGATGCTGCTCTGCGCGGCATGACCAAGGATGAATTTATGTCCATGGTCCGGGAGCAGCTGGGCGATCAAAAGCTGGAGGTCAACTGGAACGCTGTGGTGGACCCGGACGGGCAAATCTGGTGCAAGAGCTATTTCGACTCCTTCGTCTCCCAGGTCACGGAATTTAGAGACACCGCCGAGAGCGCCATCAAGGAATACTACGCCGGCGCCTACCAAGAAGCGCTGAACAGCCCTCTGGGGCGGGACCTGCCCAGCCAGCTGAATTTTATCGCCGCCAAATACCAGTGCTCCTGGACTGACTACTTCGATGCCAGTATGCCGGCGGGCGAGCGTCAATGGACCTACACCCAGGTGCGGGCCATGCTCACCGGCAGCGGCCTGCGTCTCAACGACCCCTACGCCTTGAAGGGCATCCACATCCCCACCGACGAGGAGACTGCCAAAAACGCCAAGCAGGCCGCCGACGATACGATCAGCGCACTGGTCCGCCAGGCCAAGGAGAAATAGTGAAAACCGCCCAATCGGGCGGTTTTATTGCTCAAATTCCCCTCCGCGCTCCTGAAAGAGCTGCCAGTAGGCCCGGACATGCTCCAGCTCGGTCCAGGGGCGGGACTGGACCGGGACGCTGTCCAGGTCATAGATTTTAGCCCCCCTCATTGCCAGCAGGAAGGGGGAATGGGTGGAGATGACAAACTGGCAGCGGTAGAACCGGGCGGAGTCCTCCAAAAACCCCACCAGCTCCCGCTGGAGCCTGGGGGACAAACTGTTTTCCGGCTCATCCAGCAGATACAGCCCCTCGTCCTGAATCTCCTTGGTGAAGAAGGCGAAGGCGCTCTCCCCGTTGGACTTCTCCACCACATCGTTCATCACCCGGTCCCGGACATACCGGGAGCCGGTATGCCGCTGGGCCTCCACCACCTGGCGGAGCCTGTCCACATCCTCCATAGACCGCATCTGAAACTTGGCATATCGGGCGTCCGCATACTCCTCCAGCAGCTCCCGGCGGCGGTTGTCAATGTTCTCATTGATGCAGCGCAGGTCCAAAAGGTAGTCAAAGACGTCGTCGCTGGCAATCACCCGGCTGTTCCCCTTCGCCCTCTCAAAAGCGGCGGCCGCCTCCACCTGGCACATCCGCAAATAGTCCCCAAAGAAGGAGCTGCGGTTGAACACCGTCCCCCGGCGCAGGCCCAGCCGCTCCCCCATCAGGTTCAAAATGGTGGTCTTGCCGCTGCCGTTGCCCCCGCACAGGATGGTAACCGCCTCCAGCTCCAGGGTTGGAACCCTCCGATTCAAAAAAATCCCAAAGGGGTAGCGGCTGGTGTAGCAGGTGCGTTTGTTCTCCCGGTTTTGGGCGAGAAAAGCCAGCTCATCTCCCTCGCTCGGAAGGGAAAAACGGCGCAAATAGATCATGTTTTCCTCCTGTATACGCGCATTGGTTTCTTAACCGGGATTTTACCACATCCCCGCCCGCTTTTCAACGGTCCGTCCACCGGAACAAAATCCGAAAAAAAGCAAAAAAGGGGCTTGCAAAAATCTCCAGTCCACATTACAATTGATGAGCTGGGTTTTGCACCCACTCACGAAATTTTAACGGATGGAGTAATGAGTATGAAAAAGATTCAGCGCGCCAACGGCGGAAAGTACAAGCGCATTGGCCAGAAGGTCGGCAACATGGTTGTTATCATGCAGATTATTTCCGTGATTTTCGCGGTGGCCATGTGCGTGATCATGTTCCGCAGCCTGACAACGAAAATCCTGAAAGAACGCTGCACCGACGGCACCAACATGCTGGCCTACCTCCTCAGCCAGGCCGACGAGGATACCGATATGAACCAGCTGCTTGACGGCCTGAAAAGCCGCATGGGCTGTGAATTTACCATCTTTGAGGGCGACACCCGGGCCTACACCACCGTGATCCAGGACGGACAGCGGGCTGTAGGCACCAAGCTGTCCGCCAGCCTGTCCACCACCGTCCTCCAGCAGGGGCAATCCTATGTGGGCAAGGCCAAGATTCTGAACGAGGAATATCTGTGCTCCTATGTCCCCACACGGGACGCCGGCGGCAAGGTCAACGGCCTGATTTTCGCCGGCATCTCCAACGCAGAAGCCAGCCAGCAGACCTATATGACCATACTCATGTCCTCCTTGGTGAGCATCGGCGTTATTATCGTGTGCGTTATGGTCATGACACCCTATCTCAAAAGGACCGTCTCCGCCCCGCTGGCTGAGATCACTCAGGTGGCCAGCCGGCTGGAGAAGGGTGATTTGGGCTTGGCCAGCGGCCAGGAAATCAGCATCAGCGTCCACTCCAACGACGAGGTGGGCGATTTGGCCCAAATTTTCCGGGAAACCATCCAGCGCCTGCGGTCCTACATCGGCGAAATCTCCAGCGTGCTGGACGCCATCGCCAGCGGCGACCTGACTAACAGCGTCCAGCAGGAATATGTGGGCGATTTCGCTTCCATCAAGCAGTCCTTGAACGGCATTGAGACGAAGCTGAACGACACAATGAGCCAGATCAAGGTGAGCGCCGAGCAGGTGTCCGCAGGCTCCGACCAGGTGTCCAACAGCGCCCAGTCCCTGGCGCAGGGGGCCACCCAGCAGGCCAGCTCTGTGGAGGAGCTGGCCGCCACCGTCAACGAAATCGCCGCCAACGCCAAAAAGACCGCTCAGGCTACCCGGGAAGCCGGCCAATTCGTGGAGCAGGCCGGCGCCCAGCTCAACATCAGCATGGAGTATGTCAGCCAGCTCAACACGGCCATGGAAAAAATCTCCAACTCCTCCGAGGAGATATCCAAAATCATCGCCGCCATTGAGAACATCGCGTTCCAGACCAATATTCTGGCCCTGAACGCCGCTGTGGAGGCCGCCCGGGCCGGAACCGCCGGCAAGGGCTTTGCCGTGGTGGCCGACGAGGTGCGCAACCTGGCCAACAAATCCGACGAAGCCGCCAAGGCCACCAAGGACCTGATTGAGAGCTCCATCGCTTCCGTCAACGAGGGCAGCGACGTGGTCGCCAAGGTCACCCAGTCCCTGGCCCGCACCAATGAGAGCGCCGGCGGCGTGACCGAAAAGATGTCCATTGTGGTGCAGGCCGTGGAGAGCCAGACCACCTCGATCTCCCAGGTCACCGAGGGCATCGACCAGATTTCCGCCGTGGTCCAGACCAACTCCGCCACCAGCGAGGAGTGCGCCGCGGCCAGCGAGGAGCTGTCCTCCCAGGCCAGCCTGTTCAAGCGCCTGGTCAGCTCCTTCCGCCTGAAACAGGAGTCCCGCTGGTAATCAAGCTCATACATAGACGGCAGGGCCGGGGCAATCGCCCCGGCCCTGGTTTTGCTCTGTGTCAATTCTTGCTCTTGATATACTCGTCAATGGACTTCGCGGCATTCTTGCCGGCGCCCATGGCCAAAATCACCGTAGCTGCGCCGGTGGCGGCGTCGCCGCCGGCAAAGATGGCCGGGCAGGAGGTGCAGCCCTTCTCGTCGGCGGCCACACAGCCCTTCTTGGTCTTCTCCAGGCCGGGGGTGCCCTCGTAGCTCATGGGGTTGGGCTGGGTGCCCAGGGACATGATAACGGCGTCAACCTCCATCTTGAACTCGCTGCCGGGAACCGCCATGGGGCGGCGGCGGCCAGAAGCGTCGGGCTCGCCCAGCTCCATCTTGATGCAGGTGATGGACTGGACCTGGCCCTTCTCGTCCCCCTCGATGGACACGGGGTTGGTGAGAAGATCGAAGACGATCCCCTCCTGCTTGGCGTGGTGGACCTCCTCGGCCCGGGCGGGGAGCTCCGCTTCAGAGCGGCGGTAGACGATATGGACGTCAGCCCCCAGGCGCTTGGCGCACCGGGCGGCGTCCATGGCCACGTTGCCGCCGCCCACCACCGCAACCTTCTTGTTGCGCAGGACAGGCGTGGGGGCGTCCGCCTTGTAGGCCTTCATCAGGTTGATGCGGGTGAGGTACTCGTTGGCGGAGTAAACGCCGATGAGGGACTCGCCGGGAATCTTCATGAACATGGGCAGGCCGGCACCGGAGCCGATGAAGACGGCTTCAAAGCCCTCCTGCTCAAAGAGCTCGGTGATGGTGAGCACCTTGCCGATGACCATGTTCAGCTCGATCTTAACCCCCATCTTCTCCAGCTTCTCCACCTCCCGCTTCACGACGGCCTTGGGCAGACGGAACTCGGGGATGCCGTAGCTGAGCACGCCGCCGGCCACATGGAAGGCTTCGAAAATGGTGACCTCGTAGCCCATGCGGGCCAGCTCGCCGGCGCAGGTCAGGCCGGCGGGGCCGGAGCCGATCACGGCCACCTTGTGGCCGTTGCTGGGGACGGGCTCCACCTTGTCGGTGATGCCCCGGTAGGCGGCCCAGTCGGCCACAAACCGCTCAATGCGGCCGATGGCGATGGGCTCGCCCTTGATGCCCCGGACGCACTTGCCCTCGCACTGTGTCTCCTGGGGGCAGACGCGGCCGGAGACGGCGGGCAGGGCGTTGGCGGCGGACAGAATCTCATAGGCCCCGGCGATGTCGCCGTCGGCCACCTTGCGCAGGAAGTCGGGGATGGGGATGCCCACGGGGCACCCGCTGACGCAGGGCTTGTTCTTGCAGTTCAGGCACCGGTCGGCCTCGTTCATGGCCGCGCCGGTGGAGTAGCCCAGGGCCACCTCTTTAAAGTTGGTCGTGCGGTTGACGGGGTCCTGATCGCCCATCAGAGTACGTACATTCTGTGTGTTAGCCATTCATGGCACCTCCTCCCAGGCGGCAGAGGTGCTTCTCTTTCGCCTTGGCTTCATGCTCCTTATAGGTCGCGTTCCGGGCAATTACCTCGTCAAAGTCCACTTTGTGGCCGTCAAAGTCAGGGCCGTCCACGCAGGCGAACTTCACCTCGCCGTCCACGGTCAGGCGGCAGCAGCCGCACATGCCGGTGCCGTCGATCATGATGGGGTTCATGCTCACGGTGGTGGGAATGCTGTATTTCTCGGTGAGCTTGCAGGCGAACTTCATCATCAGCAGGGGGCCGATGGCGAAGACCCGGTCAAACTTCACGCCGCTGTTGATCAGCTCCTCCAGCTTGCCGGTGACAAAGCCGTGGTAGCCGTAAGTGCCGTCGTCGGTGCAGATGTGCAGGTCGGTGCAGGCCTGGCCCATCTCCTCCTCCAGGATGACAATGTCCTTGGTCTTAAAGCCGCCGATCAGGTCCACCTGATTTCCCGCCTGATGCAGCGCCCGGGCCACAGGCAGGGCGATGGCGCAGCCCAGGCCGCCGCCCAGGACGGCCACGCGGCCCACGTTCTCCACCTCGGTGGGCAGGCCCAGGGGGCCCACAAAGTCCTGAAGGCAGTCCCCCTCGTTCAGCTCGTCCAGCGCCAGGGTGGTGCCGCCGATCTTCTGATAGATCACGGTGACCAGCCCGTCCTCCGCGCTGGAGATGGTCAGAGGAATCCGCTCTCCCTCTTCGTCCACCCGCAGAATGATGAACTGGCCCGCCTTGGCCTTGGCGGCCACCAGCGGCGCGTACACCGAAATTTGAGAAATTTCAGGCGTCAGCGTCTTTTTTTTCGCGATTTCGTACTTCTTCACTGTTTCTCCTCCTGTCAGAGTTCTTCCTTTTTTCATCACAATTTAGAAGCTGAATTCATAAGCGAAAATGCCGGATGGACCAGGAATTTTGCCGCCCCGCAAGGCAAAAAACCGCAGGAATCCTTTGTGGATTTCAAGATTTTTTAACGCCGCAAGGCGGTAAAAGGCCTGTCCAGACGGTCGTTTGAGATTGTGAATACAGCTTCTTATAGCCAGCGGCTTTCGCCGCACAGACCACAAAATTACCACTGCTTCCCCCTGCCGTACCGCCGGCGCTTTTTCGCCATCATCAGCCACCGCGTCAAAAGGGAAGCCAGCGCCAGCGCCGCCGTCAGAATCAGCAGGGCCGCCAGGGTGATCCAATTGGGGTTCTTCACCAGCTCGATGGGGCTCCAGCTGCGGCTGACGTCCTTCCGGCCGTCGGGCTGGGCGTAGCGGGCGGGGACCCCCTCCTCCCCAAAGCTCTGGAGGTAGGCCGCCAGGGCGTACCACTCTTTGATCTCATTGCCGTTTTCATCCCGGAGGATGCAGTCCTCAAAATCGATGACGGGGCTGCCGTCGGCCATTTTGGGCTCCAGGGACAGCAGGCCCATGGACCTGCTCTTCACCGTGCCCAGCATCTGGGCGGAGTACATGCCGGTGACCACCCGGTAGAGCTGGCCGTCGTCTATTTCTTCCTGCCAATCAAAAGCATCCGCAGGCGGGGGCATCAAATTGCCCTCCGCGTCCACGATTTCCACATCAGCTGTGGCAGTTATGTTTTGACGCAGTTTAATATCAGTCACCCGGTTGAAGAACATTCGGTGGGTGTTGAAGCTGTACTCCAGCCCCGCCATATAGAGCTGGGCGGCGGGCATCAGGGGCGTCACCGAAGCGTCCACCTCGGCGGCGGCCCTCAGCTCCCTGCCGGTGAGGTACACCCCCACCAGAGGAAAACCGGAGGTGCCGTCGCCCCCCACCCCCATGGACAGCACGTCGAAGGCCATGGAAGTGGTGATCTCCCCTATGGCCAGGGGGGCCCGGAGCACTCCGTCCGCTGTGACGGTGACGGTCGGAACATCGGGGGGATCCTTCTCCAGGTTGTCCACCGCCCAGAGGAAGGAATCGGCCACCAGCTCCCCCAGGGCGTTTCCGCTCTGGACCCCGGAAACCGGTGTGGGCAGGTCAAAGTCCGTACGGGTGAGCACTGTGTCGTAGCTCAGGCCGTAGCGGCCCAAATAGGCCCCCCCCACCAGGCCTTTCCACCGCTCCACCATGGCGGCGGCCTCCTGGTCCTCCGGAAGACTCTCGTCAATGGGGGTCAGGTGGTAGTCCTCCAGGGACTTCTCCCCGCCCTCCGTCCAGCTCAGGGTGATGGAGCCCAGATTGCCGCAGTATGGTCCGGCGGAAACAATATAGGTATCCCCCACCACGATGGGCTGGGCCAGGGTGGTATGGGTATGGCCGGAGACAATCAGGTCGATGCCCGGCACCTTCTCCGCCAGTTGTTCGTCCTCAGACAGTTTCTTTTTTTCGTCGGTCCCGGAGTGGGACAGGCAGATAATGAACTCCGCGCCCTCCGCTTTCAGGGCGTCCACGCACCGCTGGGCGTTGGAAGCCATGTCCCCCAGGGTAAAGCCGGAGGAGGGGGCGCAGGAGTGGGAGTCCTCCCCCATCAGGCCGAAAATGCCGTAGGCAACTCCGCCCCGCTCCAGTATCATGTAGTCCTGGACGTCGTAGGCGGCCATGGCCCGCTGGATATCCAGCCTGTCCGGATTGTCCGCCGCAGGCTTGTAGTTGGCCATAAGCAGGGCGGGAGCTCTGTCGCCGCTGGCCAGCACGGCGTTCAGCATGGCGGCGAAGCCGGCCCCGGTGTGGTCAAACTCGTGGTTGCCGGCGGTGGCCGCGTCGTAGCCCAGCGCCCCCATGGTGCGCAGCTCCGCCCCCTGGGTGGTGTACAGGGTCTGGATCAGGGAGCCGATGGAGAAATCCCCTCCGTCCACCGTCAGGGCGTCCGGATGGGCGGCCCGCTCCCGGTCCAGGGCGGTTTTCAGCCGGGCGTAGCCCCCCGACTCCCCTCCCCTGCCGTCGGGCTGGGGCAGAAAGTGGGAGTGGAGGTCGTGGGTAAAGAGCACTGTGGCGCTATGGCGCTCAGGCCCCGCCGCCAGGGCGGGCAGCAGGGAGCACAGCAGGATAAATACCAGCAGAAACGCGGAAATACGGCGGGTGTGCTTCATCAGAATCTCCATTTCATAAGTGTTCAGTTTTGTTTGGAAGCTCTCTCATTCCAAACGGCAATCAGCTTTTCGCAGCCGGAGCAGTACCAGCATCCGTCCAATTCCCCCGGTTTGATGGAGTCCTTGCTGCCGAAAAAGAGCTTCGCCATATATTTCAGCTCAGAGTCCTCTGTCCTTCTGGGATACAGGGTGGGGCCCGCCCCAGGCTTCATAACCGCTTCCCCGGTTATCATTTCCTTCCCGCAAATCGGACAATTCATTGTACACCTCCATCATCGAATCACGTCGGACTGAACCGGCCTGTAAAACAGCTCCCGAATCCGGGCGGGGTCGCTGGTCTGGCCCAGCACCCACATCAGCTTTGTGGCGGCGGCCTCCAGGGTCATGTTGTAGGCTTCCATCAGCTGGAAGCGCTCCATCACCTGCTGGCCCACCTGATACACCGACATATCGCTGCCCTCATAGGGCACCTGGGTCATGACCACAATGGTCTTCCCGGCGGACAGCCACTCCTCCACGGCCTGGGCCAGGGGGCCGCTCCCCCCGCCGGGCAGCCCGCCCACCCCAAAGGACTGGAGGATCACCGCCTGATAGCTGTCCTTCAACAGCCCCAGGGCGTCCGCCCCCATGCCGGGGATCAGGGTGAGGAGGAGCACCCTGTCCTCCAGCCTGTCGTAAAAGGTGGGCTCCGCCCCGTAGGCGTAAGCCCGGGGGGCCAGGTAGCGGATCAGCCTGCCGTCCCGAATCACCGCCTGCTCCGGGTAATCCACGCAGGAGAAGGCGTTGAAGCTCTTGCTCCGCTCCTTCCGGGCCCGGGTCCCCAGAATCACCTTGCCGTCAAAGACCAGGCTGACATCGTGGGACTCCCGGTCGGCGGCGTAGAGAAAGCTGTCAAACAGATTCCGCCGGGCGTCGGTGTCGTTGAGGGCGATGGACTTCTGGGAACCGGTGATCACAATGGGCTTGGGGGAATCCTGAATCAGGTAGGACAGGGCTGCGGCGGTGTAGGCCATGGTATCGGTGCCGTGGGTGATGACAAAGCCGTCGTAACTGTCATACCGCTCCCGGATGGCCGCCGCCATCTCCAGCCAGTGGGCGGGGCCCACGTTGGTGCTGTCCAGATTCATCAGCTGGACGGCTTCCACCCGGCACAATTCTCCCACCGCGGGGACGTGGCTCAAAATCTCCTCTGAGGTAATGGCGGGGGTGAGCCCCTGGCCGCTCTCCATGGAGGCGATGGTGCCCCCGGTGGCCAGCATCAGGATTTTTTTCAACGCTCAGGCCTCTCTTTCTACCAGGCGCTGTTTGAAACATGGAAATGTGCCCAACGGCGAGAAATTTTTTCGCCAGACGAAGCCAATTTGACGCAGGAATACTGGATGTATTGCAAGGAAAATTGGCAAAGCATGGCGGAAAAAGAACCGGCGTTGGGGCATGTTGACATGCTTCAAACAAGCCCCAGCGCTGTTTGGGCGTTTGACATGTTTCAAACAAGCCCTACAGACATTGAAGATACTTTCCATACAGGGTCATGGACAGCTCATCCCCAATGGAATGGACCTGCTCCTCCGTGACCCAGCCCTCGTAGAGGGCCAATTCCTCCAGGCACCCCACATACCGGCCGGTGGTGTCCTGGATACGCTTGATCGTCTCCCCCGCCGCCAGAAGGCTGTCGGCGGTGCCGGCGTCCAGCCAGGTAAAGTTTTTCTCCAGGGGGATTACCTGGAGCTGGCCCCGGCGCAGATACTCCAGATTCACGTCGGTGATCTCCAGCTCCCCCCGGGGGGAGGGCTTTAAGCCGTTGGCAATCTCCATCACCTGATGGTCATAGAAGTACAGGCCGGGGATGATATAGTTGGATTTGGGATACCGGGGCTTCTCCTCAATGGAGATGGCCCGGCCGTCCCTGTCGAACTCCACCACACCGAAGGGGCGGGGGTCCTCCACCCAGTAGCCGAAGACGGAGGCCCCCCGGTCACGGCTGGCGGCCCGCTTTAAGGTGACGGCCAGGGTGGGGGCGTAGAAGATGTTGTCCCCCAGCACCAGGCAGACCCGGTCGTTGCCCACAAATTCCTCACCGATGAGCAGGGCGTCGGCAATCCCCCGGGCCACTGGCTGCTCCGCGTACTCAATCCGCAGGCCGTATTGACGGCCGTCCCCCAGCAGGGCGCGGAAGGTGGCCGTCTCCTCCGGCGGGACGATAATCATAATCTCCGAAATGCCCGCCTGCATCAAAATGGCGATGGGATAGTAGATCAGCGGCTTGTCATAGACCGGCAGCAGCGGCTTGCACACCGGCTTGGTCATGGGGTACAGGCGGGTCCCTTTCCCCGCCGCCAGAACGATACCTTTCATACTGCCCTCCTATTCCGGCCTGTTTGGAACGATTGATTTTACTGCCTTGTGTGGTTATTTTGTTATTTTACCACAGAGTTCTTTTCTTTTCAAGCAGAAGCTATCCCCAAACAGCACAAACCGGCGGAGCCAAAAGGCCCCGCCGGTGTGACAAACGATAGTATTCGGTTTATGGCTCAGGCTAGGGCTTGTTTGAAACATGTCAATACGCCCAAACGGCGGTCTTTTTTCCGCCATACCGCCCCAATTTTTCTTGAAATACATCCAGTATTCCCGCGAAAAATTGTGTTTGTCTGGCGAAAAAATTCCTCACCATTGTGCATATTTCCATTTTTCAAACAGCGCCTAGGCGGCCCTTCCCTTCGCGGCCATGCGCTGATACACCATGATGCCGCCCACAACCACCAGGCCGACCACGTCGGTGAGGTTGCCGGGAATCATCATGCACAGGCCGCCGGCGGCAATCAGCAGCCGGAACAGCGGGTTCATGGGCCGGTACAGGTGTCCGTTCAGGGCGGCGGCCACGCCGAACAGGCCCGCCAAAGAGGTAATGACAATCATAACCGCCTGGAACACCATGGAAGCGGTGGAGGTGCCCGCGTCAAACTGGAACAGCATGGCGGGGTTCAGGGCGAAGATGTAGGGCACCACAAAGGCCGCGATGGCCAGCTTGGTGGCGTTGAAGGCCGTCTTCATGGGCGGGGACTTGGCGATGGCGGAGCCGGCGTAGGCGGCCAGGGCCACGGGCGGGGTGATGTCGGCCACGATGCCGAAGTAGAACACGAAGAAGTGGGCGCAGATCATCTTAATGCCGATCTGGTCGCTCATCAGGATGGGGGCGCAGGTGGCGGCCATGATGCAGTAGTTGGCGGTGGTGGGCACGCCCATGCCCAGCACGATGCAGCAGATCATGGTCAGGAACAGGGCCACAATCTTCACGCCGCCGGAGACGGACAGGATGGCCCGCAGCAGATCGCTGGCCAGGCCGGTGGAGGTGACGCAGCCGGCCACGATGCCCGCCATGGAGCAGGCAGCGGCCACAGAGATGGTGCCCTTGCCCCCGGCCTCCAGAGCGTCCACGATCTTCATGAAGCTGATGTTGTCGGAGGTATCCTCAAAGTGGAGCGCCTTGTTGACAAAAATGTTGATGACGCCCACGATGATGGAGATGATGATGGCAATGGCGGCGGAGTAGGCCATGGTGTTGGAGCCGGTGGACACCAGAACCACCAGAATAATCAGGGGCAGCAGCAAATACAGCTTGGGGGCCAGCTTCCTGAACTTGGGAAGCTGGTCTTTGGGGATTCCCTTCAAGCCCAGCTTCTTGGCTTCCAGATGGACGGCGATGAAGATGCCGGCGAAGTACAGGAAAGCGGGCAGAATGGCCAGCACCACGATCTTCTGGTAGACAACGCCGGTCGTCTCCGCCATGATGAAGGCGGCGGCGCCCATGATGGGGGGCATGATCTGGCCGCCGGTGGAGGCCGCGGCTTCCACCGCGCCGGCGAACTCACCCTTATAGCCGGTCTTCTTCATCATAGGGATGGTGACGGAGCCGGTGGTGACGGTGTTGCCCACGGAGGAGCCGGACACCATGCCGCACAGGGCGGAGGAGATGACGGCCACCTTGGCCGGACCGCCGGAGGAGGAGCCGGCCACGCAGTTGGCCAGGCTGATAAAGAAATTGGAAATTCCGGTGCGCTCCAAAAACGCGCCGAAAATGATAAACATGACAATAAACTTCTGGCAGGCGGAAATGGGGGTGCCGATGATGCCGTTGGTGGTGTAAAACAGGTCAAAGAGGGCCTTGCCCAGGCGGATATTCGCCCCAAAGGGCGCAAGGGTATACACAATCAGTACGCCAGCCACGCACAGGATGGGCAGGCCCACGCTGCGGCGGCACAGCTCCACCATGACCAGAATGCCGACCACCGCGAAGGAAAGCAGCATGGGGTCGGTGCTGACAATGGCGTAGTCGGTCAAAGCGATCTTCTCCGCGTTAAAGGCGAAGTAGAAAAAGGGGACGCTCCCCACAACCATGATGATGATGTCGTACCAGGGCAGGCTGTTCACCTTGACATGGCCCTTCCTGATGGGGAAATTCAGATATCCGATGATGATAATCCCGCCCAGGAAAGTGCACAGGCGAAATTCGGCCTGGTTTCTGTCAATCAGGGTCAAATATATACAGAACAGGGAAAAAGCAATTGTGATGAGCTTTACAATCCACTTGGGGGTCCCCTCCCACACACGGACGTTGGACTCCCGGTCAAACTTTTTCATGACCTCGTCCACGTCAGCCGCGCTCCCAATCTCCTGGGAATCCGCCGGGGCTCCGCTGACGGGAGGAGGAACTTCCTTCTCTTTTTTCCAAAAACTCACGTTCTGCTCTCCTTTCGACGCTTTGTACACACAACGGACTGCGGTGGAGTGTAGTCCACCGCAGTCCGATGGCTGCTACATTATCTTATTTGGTGGGAACAGTAAGGCCCTTCTCGGTGAAGTACTTGGCGGCGCCGGGGTGATAGGGCACGGCAGTGATGCTGGCGGCAAAGTCCAGGTCCAGCTCGGCCTTCTTGTCGTGGCCCAGGGTGTCGATGCTGTCATAGATGCCGGAAATCACGTTGTAAATGTCGTCCTCGGAGCAGTCGTCCCGGGCGATGATGACGGCGCCCACGGCCACGGTGGTGGCGTCAGCGTCCATCTTGTAGGTGTCGGCGGAGATGACATACTTGCTGTAGTAGGGGGAGTCGGCAATCAGCTTGTCGATGTGCTCGTCGTCCAGCTCCACCACATAGACGTCGCGGCTGGCGGCCAGAGCGGTAACAGCGGGGGTGGGAGCGCCGGCGACCACGAAGGCGGCGTCAATCTTGCCGTCCTGGAGGGCGTCAGTGCTGTCGCCGAAGCCCTGGTAGGTGGGCTTGATATCCTTCTCAACATCCAGGCCATAGGCGGACAGCACGTCAACGGCGTTGAAGTACACGCCGGAGCCGGACTCGCCCACGGAGACGCTCTTGCCCTTCAGGTCGGCGACGGACTTAATGCTGGGGTCCAGGGTGATGATCTGGACCTGCTCCATGTACAGGGCCGCCACAGTGGAGAAGCTGTCGATCTTGTTCTCTTCGAACAGGCGCTCTCCGTTGTAGGCGTAAGCCATAACGTCGGACTGGACAAAGCCCAGCTGGGCGTCCTTGACGTTCATGGCCTCGATGTTGCCCTTGGAGCCCTTGCCCACAACGGCGGTGACAGTGGTCTTGGTCTTGTCGCTGATCTGGCCGGCCAGAACAGTGCCGAAGCCGTAATAGGTGCCGGATTCACTGCCGGTGGTGAATGTCAGCTTGCCGCCCTTGCCGCCGCAGCCGGTCAGGACCGCGCCCATCACCATAACCACGGCGAGGGCCAACGCTAATTTTTTCTTCATGTTCTCTTTCCTCCAATTTTTCAGTTTCACATTGCCCTCCCAAAGGGAGGGCAAAAGCCCAATTGGGCTTTTCCTTCGGAACGCAAGACAGCTTGCAGTTCCAAGGGTTATTATATTACTTCTTCAAGCAAAATGCAAGTAATATTTTTGTTTGCGCCCGCTTCACTCGTTTATTTTGACCATAGTTTGAACTTTTCTCATGTTTTTTGACGGAATAACCATCATTCACAGCCTTTCAGGGCGTCCATCCTTCCATTCCAACTTGAAGCTTCTCCAGCGCTTTCTTCTCAATGCGGGACACATAGGAGCGGCTGATGCCGCACTGGCTCGCGATTTCCCGCTGTGTACGGGGGGCTCTGTCGTCCAGTCCATAGCGCATTGTAATGATCATCCGCTCCCTCGGCGTCAGACAGGTCCGGATGCACTGGCGTACTTTAACGCAGGCGTCCCGCGTGTCCAGGTCCTCCAGCATATTGTCGTCCACAGCGATGACGTCCATCAGCGACAGCGTCCCCCCATCTCCCGCCGCTTCCAAGGTTTCCGTGAGCGACACCTCCCCTTGCAGCTTACGCTGTGCCCGGAAATGCATCAAAATCTCGTTTGCTATGCACTCTTAACGGCTCTACATCGCCCCTTTCTGCTGTTTTTTCAAAATTTTCGGTATTTTTACACGATATTACAGTATTCGTCATGCCAACAGGGATTTTCGGAAACTCAAACGCATATTCTGAGCCAAACAGGATGACGTGGGCCTGTGTCCCGTCCCATAT
>JAAWNI010000028.1 GCA_022798855.1 Lawsonibacter sp.
GGGCCTTTAGCCGCCTTGCGGCGTTAAAAAATCTTGAAATCCACAAAGGATTCCTGTGATTTTTTGCCTTGCAGGGCGGCAAAATTCCTCGTCCATCCGACATTTTCGATTATGAATACAGGTTCTTAAAGATTAGAGGAGGAACGCATATGCTCACACCCCAGGAAGTCTCTGAGCGGGCCTTTACCAAGGCGTCCTTCGGGGGCTACAACATGGCCCAGGTGGACGAGTTCCTGGACATCCTCACCAGAGATTACTCCGCGCTCTTCAACGAGAACGCAGTGCTGAAAAACAAGATGAAGGTGCTGGTGGACAAGGTGGAGGAGTACCGCTCCACCGAGGACGCCATGCGCAAGGCCCTGATGGCCGCCCAGCGGATGGCCGACGACCTGATCAAGGAAGCGGAGCGGAAGAAGAGCGAAATCCTGCTGAAAACCGAGGCGGAGGTCCAGGCCCGCCGGAACGAGCTGTCCAAGGAACTGGAAGCGGAGGAATTCCGGCTCAAGCAGGCCCAGCAGGCCACCGCCGGCTTTGTGGACAAGGTGCGCTCCCTCCACCTGAAGGAAGCGGAATACCTCTCCCAGCTGGAGGAGCTCTACCCCCCCGAGACGGCGCCCGCTGTGGACCCGGTGGAGGAAAAAGCCGCCGAGATCGACGACAACGTCCAGCGCCTGCTGAACCAGGCCATGCAGGCCGCCACCGCCGAAAACCTCCGGGCCAAGGCCGCGGAGGAGGCGGGGGAAGCCGACCTGTCGGACACCGCCGAGTTCACCCCCGGCCTTCCCCTGGAGGACGATGACGATCCCCTCCCCCAGGACGAGGAGGACTACGACGACGAGGACCCCGGCGGTGAGCCCCCCCGCTCCGGCGGCATCGACTTCGGCCAGCTCCAGTTTGGCCGGGACTATGAGATCACCTGAAAAAGCCCCCTCCGCCCCAGCGCCCCCACTGGGTTTCCTCCCCCAAAGGGGGGAGGAAACCTGGGGCTTGCTTGAAAAATGCCAATACATGTTTCAGCCATTGCGCAAATTTCTATTTTTCAAACAGCGGCTAAAGTACAGCGCCCCCAGAGTGGGGAGCAGTCTGGCCCGGGCCAGACAGAGAGGGCCCGCCCTCGCCCCAGCCTTCATTGTAATGAAAATCCACAACACCCCTCCCCCATCCGGGGGCAGGGGCATTGCCCCGTTCTGACGAAAATGAGGTGTTCCACGTGAAACTGCTCACCGCCGCGCTGAACCGAATCCCAGAATTCCAACAGCTCCTCTCCGCCCTGGAGGGGGGCCGCTCCCCCGCGGCCCTGTCCGGGGCGGCGGCCATCCACCGGGCCCACATCGCCGCCGGCATCGGCCTGATTGCCCAGCGGCCCGTGGTGGTGGTGTGCGCCGACGAGGGGGAGGGGCAGAAGCTGGCCCGGGACCTGTCCGCCTTCGCCGGAACGACTGTCCCGGTGCTGGGCCCCCGGGACTTCACCTTCCACAACGCCGCCGCCCTCTCCCGCCAGTGGGAGCACAGGCGGCTGGCGCTGATGCGGGGGCTGTCCCAAGGGAAATACCCCTTCCTGGTGGCCACGGTGGAGGGCCTTCTCCAGCGGACCATGCCCCGGGACGCGCTGGAGCGGTGCTGCCGGGAGCTGAGCGTCGGCGGCGTCTGCGATTTGAACCAGCTGGCCGAGGACCTGTCCGCCGCCGGGTACGTCCGGTGCGGGCAGGTGGAGGGCGTGGGCCAGTTCGCCCTCCGAGGGGGCATTTTGGACGTCTTCTCCCCGGGCATGGACAGCCCCGTCCGGGTGGAGTTCTTCGGGGACGAGGTGGACGCTATGGGGGTCTTCGACCCCGCCACCCAGCGCCGGACGGAAAATCTGAAATCGGCCGTCCTCCTCCCCGCCGCCGAGGTCCTGCCCCAGCTGGCCCCCGGCGGGCTCCAGGGGCTGAGCCAGAAGATCGGGAAGCTGGCGGCCAAGGCCCTGGGAAACGGCCATAAGGAGCTGCACAAGACGCTGGAGCAGGACGGCGAGGCCATCGCCCAGGGCAGGGCCTTCCCCGCCCTGGACCGCTACCTCCCCCTGATCTACCCGGAGCTGGCCGGGGCCGTGGACTTCCTGCCCCCCGACGCCTGCGTCGTCTTCGACCAGCCCCCACGGGCCGCCGACCGGGCCAGGAGCTACCAGTGGCAGCTGGAGGAGGACGTCAAGGCCCTTCTGGAACAGGGGGAGCTGGACGGCTCCTGCGGCGGGCTGGCCCTCACCTTCCCCCAGCTCCTCCGGCGGCTGGAGGACTTCCCCGTGGCCTATCTGGACTCCTTCACCACCGCCAGCTACCCGGAGCCCCCCAAGGCCCTCTTCTCCGTCACCGCCAAGCAGCTGCCCCCCTTCCTGGCCAGCCTGGAGGCGGCGGTGCAGGACCTGGCCCACTACCAGAACAGCGGCTTCGCCAGCGTGGTGCTGGTGTCCGGGGAGCAGCGGGCCATCGATCTACAGACCCTCCTCCGGGAGCAGAAAATCAAATCCGCCGTGGACTTCCAGCTCAGGGAGCTGCCCCAGCCGGGCCAGGTGGTTATCACGGTGGGGGGGCTGTCCAGCGGGCTGGAGTACCCGGAGATCAAGCTGGCCGTCCTCACCGAGGGGGAGAAGGCCGCCCCCAAAAAGCCCCGGCGGCAGAAGGACGCCACCAACCGGCAGAAGCTGAAATCCTACGCCGACCTCTCCCCCGGCGACCTGGTGGTCCACGAGCACCACGGGGTGGGCCGGTATGTGGGCATGGTGAAGATGCCGGTGGAGGGCATTGAACAGGACTATGTGAAGATCGCCTACGCCGGCACCGACGTGCTCTATGTCCCCGCCACCCAGCTGGACCTGGTGAGCAAGTATATCGGCGGCGGCGAGGACGCCAACGAGACGAAGAAGCTCAACCGCCTGGGGGGCCAGGAGTGGGAGAAGGCCAAAAAGAAGGCCAAAAGGGCGGTGCAGGACCTGGCCAAGGGGCTTATCCAGCTCTACGCCCAGCGCCAGCGCCAGCCGGGCTACGCCTTCTCCCCCGACTCCCCCTGGCAGAGGGAGTTTGAGGAGCAGTTTGAGTACACCGAGACGGACGACCAGCTGCGGTGCATTGGGGAGATCAAGCAGGACATGGAGCGGCCCACCCCCATGGACCGGCTCCTCTGCGGCGACGTGGGCTACGGCAAGACGGAGGTGGCCTTCCGGGCCATGATGAAGTGCGTGCTGGACGGCAAGCAGACCGCCATCCTGGTGCCCACCACCGTCCTGGCCCGCCAGCACTACCTCACCGCCCTGCGCCGGTTCCAGAAGTACCCGGTGAATATCGACGTGGTGTCCCGCTTCCGCACCCCCGCCCAGATGAAGGAGACGCTCCGCCGGGTGGAAGCCGGCGAGGTGGACATCCTCATCGGCACCCACCGGCTTTTCAACAAGGATGTGCGCTTCAAGGACCTGGGCCTGCTGGTGGTGGACGAGGAGCAGCGGTTCGGGGTGCAGCACAAGGAGAAGCTGAAGGAAAATTTCAAGCAGGTGGACGTGCTCACCCTGTCCGCCACCCCCATCCCCCGGACGCTGAACATGGCCCTGTCGGGCATCCGGGACATGTCCACCCTGGAGGAGCCGCCGGCCGACCGCCAGCCGGTGCAGACCTACGTGCTGGAGCACGACTGGAACCTCATCGGCGACGCCATGCGCCGGGAGCTGGAGCGGGGCGGGCAGGTGTTCTACCTCCACAACCGGGTGGAGACTATTGACCGGACCGCCGCCCGCATCCGGACCCTGCTGGGGGAGGACGCCGCTGTGGGGGTGGCCCACGGCCGGATGGCCCAGGAAGCCATCGACGACGTGATGGCCCAGATGACCGACGGGGAGCTGAACGTGCTGGTGTGCACCACCATCATCGAGACGGGCATCGACCTGCCCAACGTGAACACCCTCATCATGGAGGACGCCGACCGGCTGGGGCTGGCCCAGCTCCACCAGATACGGGGCCGGGTGGGCCGGTCCAACCGCCGGGCCTTCGCCTACCTCACCTACCGGAGGGGCAAGGTGCTCAGCGAGGTGGCTTCCAAACGGCTGGAAGCCATCCGGGAGTTCGCTGAGTTCGGCTCCGGCTTCAAGATCGCCATGCGGGACCTGGAGATCCGGGGGGCGGGCAACGTGCTTGGCCCGGAGCAGAGCGGCTTCCTGCTGTCGGTGGGGTACGATATGTATTTGAAGCTGCTGGAGGAGGCCGTCCTCCTGGAGCAGGGCCAGCCCATCCCCACCCGCACCGAGTGCGCCGCCAACCTCAGCGTGTCCGCCTCCATCCCGGACAGGTACGTCCCCTCGCCGGAACAGCGGATGGACCTGTACCGCCGCATCGCCCACCTCCAAAACGAGGCGGAAGCCGACGAGTTGGTGGATGAGCTCATCGACCGCTACGGCGAGCCCCCCAGGCCGGTGAACAATTTGATTTCGGTGGCCCTCCTCCGGGCCGACGCCGCCCAGTGCCGCGTCAGCGACCTGGCCCAGAGGGACGGCAAGCTGATTTTCACCCTGGACGAGTTCCGGCTGGAGCCCTTCTCCGCCCTGTGCGCCCAGGAGAAATACAGCAAGCGCCTGCTCCTTATGCCCGGGGAGGCGCCCCGGTTCTCCCTCCGCCTGGCCAAGGGGGAGGACCCCCTCCGGGCCGCCCGGCAGCTGGTGGAGGACTACGCTAAGGCGCTGGAGATGTAAAACCCGGCTGTTTTACTCCCTCAGCCACCGCCTGCGGCGGCGGCAGCTCCCTCAAGGAGGGAGCCTTTCCCTGCGGGGGGACGAAGGGGTGCCGATCTCCGGAAGGCGGTGGGATGGATTGGGGATAAGGCAAGGGCAGAGCCCTTGCCCTACATGCGGAAGCGTCCCATTATGTAGGGGCGGCCTGTGGCCGCCCGCGAAGAAGGATAGCTCTGTCAATTAGAAACGGGCGGCCATAGGCCGCCCCTACATAAAATCTGCGGAAAGGACATTCCCTCCTCAAGAATCGGGCTTGCCCCCCGCCCGGATTTGTGGTATGATAGGGGCTGTTCATGATTTTCTCAGCAAAGAAAGGAAGCATTTTTATGAAGCATACAAAGCGTTTCGCGGCGCTGGCCCTGGCCTTGGCGCTGGCCCTGAGCGGCTGCGGAAAGACCCCCGGCGGCGCGCCGGGCAGCTCCTCCGGGTCGGCCAGCGGCTCCGGCTCCGGGTCGGACAGCTCCGGCGGCTCCTCCCAGGTCATCCCCATGGAGCTGTCCCAGGTCACCGACCCCTATCTGGCCACCTCCGGCTTTGCCGGAGGCGAGGTGGTGGCCAAGATCAACGGCGATGACATTACCGTCGCCGAGCTCCTCTACTGGCTCAACGCCGCCACCCAGTCCTACCTCGGGCAGTTCTACGGACAGCTCTCCGTCCCGCCCTGGGAGGCCGACCTGGGCGACGGGGCCACCCTGGCCAGCCAGATGAAGGAGCAGGCGCTGAACACCGCCGTTTTCTACCGCTCCCTGTACCAGATGGCCAGCCAGGAGGGCCTGGCCCCTGACAGCTCCGTGGCCAGCGATGTCAACGACGAGTACGCCAGCATGGTGGTCCAGATGGGCAAGGAGGAGCTGGTGGACCACATGCTCTGGATGCAGCTGACCACCCTGGACCAGCTCATCTATCTGAACCAGTGCTCCGACCTGTACGCCCAGCTCCAGGAGCTCTACTACGGCGAGGACAGCGGCAGCTATCCCACCGACGCCGACGTGAACGCCTATCTGGACGAGGGCGGCTATTTCCGGGTCAAGCATATCCTCCTCATGACCATCGACCAGGAGACTAACGAGCCCCTCCCCGAGGAGGAGGTCGCCCAAAAGAAGGCCGACGCCGACGGCCTCCTCGCCCAGCTCCGGGCGGCGGAGGACCCCATTGCCCTGTTTGACCAGCTGATGAAGGAGCACAGCGAGGACGGCGGCCTGGAGTCCAACCCAGACGGCTATATCTTCGACGCCGACGACTCCCTGGTGGGCGGCTTCCGGGAGGCCACCCTGGCCCTGTCCGTGGGGGAAATCTCCGACGTGGTGGAGACGGATTACGGCTACCACATCATGCTCCGCCTGCCCCTGGACCCCGCCGACTACCGCAGCCAGTTCATCAGCCAGCAGATGGACGTCCGGGCCGGACAGTGGAAAGAGGACCACGCCGTGGAGAAGACCGAGCTCTATGACAAGGTGGACCCCGCCGCCTTCTGGGACAAGTGTTTGTCCCTCCAGGCCGCCGTCCAGGCGGAGCTCACCGCCAAAAACAACGGGTAAATCAAAGGCAATTAAGCCCAAAATCGAAAGGAATCCCGAGGAGATGCGGCCTCTCCGGGATTCTTTTTTTGCGAAAAAATGTGGGGCAAGGGCAGACCTTGCCCTACATAATGTGGCCGTTGCGGTATTCCGCCCGCCGCCCTACAATGGCCCCGGCAGGAAGCGGGCGCACAATGTGCGCCCCTACAGGACAGCCCTTGAGAGCACCCAAAGCCCCCCTTGTTAAAGGGGGTGCCCCCGCAGGGGGCGGGGGGATTCCGACATGCAAGGCGGCTCTATATTATGGAATCCCCCAGTCACCGCCTGCGGCGGTGCCAGCCCCCTTTAACAAGGGGGCCTTTCCTCTGCGGGAGATGACAGCTTTTCTACGATTTGTTGCGCTCATGATAGCGCATCACCGCAGGATACGCAAGAAAAATTTTTTCAAAAAATCAAGTTGTAACGTATACATTCCAATCTTACGAAAATAAACTGATATAATTGACCCACATTTTGTTAATACAAACGGAGGTCAAGGTACTTATGGACAGACAGGAAGAATTGATTCAGAAGCTAAAGAATGAAATCCGCACGCTGTCCTTTGAAAAGCGGCGTATCATCTTTTGGCTCATATCCCACATAGCCTTTTTGGACCTGATTGACGAGGGAAAAATATTATCGGAGGAGGAGCTGGAAATCTGGATGGAGAAGGCAAAGAGGGAGAAAGACGATTCTCTGTCGGCGATGGTCATATACAAACGGCTCAAAGATGAAAAACGGACCGAAAAACAAAAAATCCCCCTTGACAGGGGCGGAGAACTGGCATACAATAGTGACTCACAAAGCGAAGACAGGGAATAGTACCTCCGCGGCCCGAGCACAGAGAGAGGATGGACGGTGAAAATCCTCCGACGGCCGGTTGGAAAGGCCCCCTGGAGCGCGGGGAGGAAATGCCCCGCCGGTTCCCGCCGTTACCGGGCCAGAGCGTCCCCCCCAGGGGAAATTCAGGTGGAACCACGGACAGTTTTGTTCGCCCTGAGCCGAGAGGCTCGGGGCGTTTTTGCTGAAAGGAGTTGATAAAGATGACAGAACAGCATAAGGAGCAGGCTATTGAGGTGGTGAGGAGCATCTGCCGCGTCCTCCATGAGAAGCGGTATGAGGACCTGCCCTCCTGCGTGGACGAGATGGAGTGGGGCGGCACCGATGAAATCCGGGAGTGCATCCAGGGCACCCTGGAGATGAACGACTTTGATGTGTTCGACGAGTACGGCGTTCCCTGCAATTTCAAGCCCCAGTATGAGTACCACCATGAGGTGATGTTTTTTGAGTATAAGGACGGCAGCGGGTTCGCCGTGGACTACGAGCTGACCTCCGGCGGTGAGTTGGTTTATCTGACGTTACAGCTTGAGTTTTTATACGAAAACGGCGGCTTGAAATCTATTTTCCGCACCATTGACCCCCAGTAGGGGCGGATATGATCTGCCCGGGCTATGTGCGGAACGCTCCAAAGAAACGCGGGCGGCCACAGGCCGCCCCTACAAATCAAATTATCACAATTAAGGAGATTGCAACATGAAAAACAGTGAAAAGACCATGGAAAAAATCGTGGCCCTGTGCAAGGGCCGAGGCTTCATCTTCGCCGGCTCTGAAATTTACGGCGGCCTGGCCAACACCTGGGACTACGGCCCGCTGGGCGTAGAGCTGAAAAACAACATCAAGAAGGCCTGGTGGAAGAAGTTCGTCCAGGAGAACCCCTACAACGTGGGCCTGGACGCCGCCATTCTGATGAACCCCCAGGTGTGGGTGGCCAGCGGCCACGTGGGGGGCTTCTCCGACCCGCTGATGGACTGCAAGGAGTGCAAGGAGCGCTTCCGGGCCGACAAGGTCATCGAGGACTGGTGCCAGGAGCACGATTTCGACCTGGGGCACAGCGTGGACGCCATGAGCCAGGCCGAGATGAAGGCCTTTGTGGAGGAGCATCAGATCGCCTGCCCCTCCTGCGGCAAGTTCAACTGGACCGACATCCGCCAGTTCAACCTGATGTTCAAGACCTTCCAGGGGGTCACGGAGGACGCCAAGAATACCGTCTACCTCCGCCCGGAGACCGCCCAGGGCATTTTTACCAACTTTGTCAACGTCCAGCGCTCCACCCGCCGCAAGCTGCCCTTCGGCGTGTGCCAGGTGGGCAAGTCCTTCCGCAACGAGATCACCCCGGGCAACTTCATCTTCCGCACCCGGGAGTTTGAGCAGATGGAGCTGGAGTTCTTCTGCCAGCCGGGCACCGAGCTGGAGTGGTTCAAGTACTGGAAGAACTTCTGCCACCAGTGGCTCCTCGACCTGGGGGTCAAGGAGGAGAACCTGCGGCTCCGGGACCACGACCCCGAGGAGCTGAGCCACTACTCCAACGCCACCACCGACTTCGAGTTCGCCTTCCCCTTCACCGAGTGGGGCGAGCTGTGGGGGGTGGCCAGCCGGACCAGCTTCGACCTCACCGCCCATCAGACCACCTCTGGCAAGGACCTGACCTACTTCGACCAGGAGAAGAACGAGCACTATATCCCCTACGTCATCGAGCCCTCCCTGGGCGTGGAGCGGATGCTGCTGGCCTTCCTGTGCAACGCCTACGACGAGGAGGTGGTGGACGCCGAGAAAAACGACGTGCGCACCGTCCTCCACCTCCACCCCGCCCTGGCCCCCTTCAAGTGCGCCGTGCTGCCCCTGTCCAAGAAGCTGGGGGACAAGGCCCGGGAGATCCAAATGGAGCTGTCCAAATGCTTCATGGTGGACTACGACGACGCCGGCTCCATCGGCAAGCGCTACCGCCGCCAGGACGAGGTGGGCACCCCCTACTGCGTCACCGTGGACTTCCAGACCGTGGGGAGCGACACCGAGCAGGCCGACCATGCCGTCACCATCCGGGACCGGGACACCATGGACCAGGTCCGGGTCCCCATCAGCGAGCTGAAAAACTGGCTGGAGGAGAAACTGGCCTATTAAAAGACTATAATAAGGCGCCGCGTAATTGAACATACGCGGCGTCTTATTTTTGGCTATGGGCTTCTTCAATTGATTTCAGAATCATATGGGGTGGTACATCCAGGGCTTGGCCAATTTTAAACAAGGTGTCAAGTGTTGGAATACGCAATCCCCGCTCCAGTTTGCTGTAATGGGTGCGGTCCAGCCCAGCCAGCCCGCTGAGCACATCCTGCGTCAGCCCCTTGCGCTCCCGATATTCCGTTAAAACACGACCGACAATTTCAGGCTTTACCATTCTACATCCTCCCTGCGCTCTATACTCTTAGCATAGCAATTGGGAGATTTCTTTTTGAGGTCACTTGACCTCAAAACAGACTCTAGCAAAAAAGCCCGCCGGCGGTTGCCGGCGGGCTCTTATCATTATCTCAAATAATTCAGCGGGTTCACTGCGGAGCCCCGGACGCGGACCTCAAAGTGGCAGTGGACGCCGGTGGAGTTGCCGGTACTGCCGGCCTTGGCGATGACCTGGCCCTGATAGACCTTGTCCCCCACCGACACCAGCAGGCTGGAGTTGTGGGCGTAATACGTCTCGGTGCCGTTGTCGTGCTTGATGACCACCAGGTTGCCGTAGCTGTAATGCCATCCGGCCTTGGTGACGGTGCCGCCGTCGGCGGCTTTGATGCCCTCGCCATAGGTGGCGTGGATATCCAAGCCGGAGTGGTAGCTGTAGCTGCCGAAGAGATACCGCCCGCCAAAGTGGGAATTGATCCTCCGGCTGCTGGTGGGCCAGGTGAAATAGCCCTTGGAAGCGGTCTTGGGCTTCTCCTTGGTGCCCACGGCCTTCACGGTGGTGGTGGGCTCCCGGAGGGTGGTGGTCTTTGTGACCACCCGGTCCCGCTCATAGCCGTTGATGTAGACCACGTCGGCCTCCACCCGGGCTTCGCCCTCCTCGCCCTGGGTGATGATTTTGGAGTCCCCCTTATACATGGAGCTGTCCTCCACCGTCTCCACTGGGCACTCGATGGGCTGGCTGTAGGTGACCTGCTCGGTGGTCCGGACGGACAGGGTGGGTACGACCTCCTTTACGTTGAGCACGTCGCCCACCATCAGGCGGTTGACGTCGGCTTCCGGGTTCAGGGCCAGCAGGTCGCTGAGGGACATATCGTTCGCGTAGGCGATGCCGTTATAGGTGTCGCCCTTGACCACGGTGTAGGTGGTTTCGCCGGTGGTGTTGGCCCGGAGGGCGGCGTCCATCTCGGTGGGGTCCATCAGGTCGTCCACGGCGTAGACCCGCTCCACGGTGAGGTGCTCCACAAACTCGGCGGAGGTGGTGGAGCCGGTGACGAACTGGCCCTTGATCTGGTCCAGCACGCCGTTCAGGGCGGCTTCATCCTTTACCGTGCCGATCACCCGGCCGTCCACCGAAAGCTCATAGGCCCGCAGCTGGTCGCTGAGCTCGTTGAGCTGGCCGTAGAAGTAGTCCCGAATGACCCGCTCCTCGCTCAGGTCGCTTTTCAGGGTGAGGGCGAAATTATAGTCGATGTCGCTGTCCACCTGGTAGCTGTAGCCCAGCAGCTGGCTGCCCCGGCTCTCCACCGTCTGGATGGCGTGGTCCACCACGCTCTGGTCGGCCACCACCCCCACCTCCTGGCCGTCCACAATGACGGCGTAGCTGGTGGAGTACAGGGTGGTCAGGGTGAGGGCGGTCCCCAGCGCCCCGGCCACCATCAGGAAGGAAACAGGGCCCACCGCCAGGGTGCCGGCGGCGGCGCCGTGAAATAAATGGGTCCAGCGGCGCAGGTGGATCCGGCTCCACTCCGCAGCGGCCTTGCAGTAGAGCCTGGCCTCCCGGGCCCAGAGCCGGGCCTTCTCCCCCACAGCGCGGGCCTTTTCCGGCAGGGGGGCGGGGCGCTGCCCGTTGGCGCCCTGCTCCGGCCGCTGGGCGGGCCTGGACGGCGCCTGGGGCCGCGATTTCAGTTGTTCCATGGTCATTACCTCTTCTTGTGCGAAAGACAGATTGGCGCTAAAAGGTTACAAAACGGTAACAACAATATACACACTTTCCCCTGCCCCGTCAACCCCTTTTTGCCCGCCGGCCCGGAAAATTTGTTAAAAAAGTGTAAATAATAAAACACCGCGGCGAAAGCCGCGGCGTTCTCCACAATAAATATGGTCCATTCGACGAAATCCCCGGCGGTCACAGCATGACCCGCAGGGCGAAGAGCAGCGTCATGAGCACCACCGCCAGGCTGGCGCAGGCGTCCAGCGCCCAGGCCCGCCGCTCCCGGCGGCTGGCCTTTGGGGTGGCCTCCAGCACCACCGGGCGGAAGGCGGGCTCCTCCCCCAGCCAGGGCTCCGGCTCGGGCTGGCGGGCCAGACTGTCCGGCTGGGCCGCGGCCGTTTTGCGGCGGAACTCATCCAGGTCCACCAGGTTGCCGGTGTGCTGAATAAAATTGGAAGTTTTATAGTACATGGTCCGCATCTGCCATCCCTCCGTGTGGTTGATTGCTATTATCATAACCAAAACGCTGTCCCGAAAACCGGACTTTCCCGCCGGCGTCTTAAAAACGTTTGTTCCAACCAGAGTGTACAACATTCGTTCGATATTGTCAAGGGGGAATCGAAAATTTGTTTGATTTTCTATAGTGCCACGCCGGGTCATAGGGCCCCTCGCTTAACTGTATGAACTCCCCGGCGGTATAGAACCAGTCGGTGTCGTCGATCCATATATAATCCCGGGCGTTTTCCGGCAATCGGAAATATTGGGACAAAAACCGGAAGGCAAATTCAAAGTCCCCGCCCAAATAGTCCAAATCCAAGGCCCAGAAGTAATTTTTCTTTTGAATCAGCCAGGTAAAGCTGTCGCAGGAGCTGTCCTCCGGCTCCTGGATGGTAAATCCGCACTGTCTTGTTTCAACGCCCCGCGCAAAGCGCGCTTTCACTTCTTCGGCGCATACCTCGCACAAGGTGCCGCTCACACACTCCGTTTCAGCCCCGGTAAAGGGGTCCGCATGCCAAGACGCCTCCAGGCCGGCACAGAAAAGGCCCGCCCTGTCCGCCGCCCGCCGCACGCTGGACAGCGCGTCCGCGCAGGAAAAGCCCTCTATCTCCTTTAGAATGATGATGGAAACGCTCATTTTTCTCCCATCCCTCCCGCCGGCCCCGCCCGCTTCCTATATATTATACAGACGGAGAAAAAGAAAAAAGGTTCCCTTTGTACGTGTTTTTTTGGAGCCTGTGTTGATTTTTTAAGAAGATAGGGGTATAATGCTTTGGCTTATTGAGAAATCCAAGATTTGAGGTGCGATTCCCATGAAAAATGAGAAGTTAAGAAATATTGCCATCATCGCCCACGTGGACCACGGCAAGACCACCCTGGTAGACGAGATGCTCAAGCAGTCCGGGGTCTACCGGGAGAACCAGGCGGTGGCCGACCGGGTGATGGACTCCGGCGACCTGGAGCGGGAGCGGGGCATTACCATCACCGCCAAGAACACCGCCGTGCAGTACGGCGGCGTGAAGATCAACATTGTGGACACCCCGGGCCACGCCGACTTCGGCGGCGAGGTGGAGCGGATTTTGAAGATGGTCAACGGGGTCATCCTGCTGGTAGATGCCGCCGAGGGCCCCATGCCCCAGACGCGGTTTGTGCTGTCCAAGGCCCTGGAGCTGGGCCACAAGGTGATTGTGGTGGTGAACAAGATCGACCGCCCCGACCAGCGGGTCTACGAGGTCATTGACGAGTGCCTGGAGCTGCTGCTGGACCTGGACGCCACCGACGAGCAGCTGGAATCCCCCATGCTCTTCTGTTCCGGCCGCCAGGGCACCGCCTCCGTCCAGCCCGACGTGGCGG
The DNA here is from genome assembly GCA_022798855.1 of Lawsonibacter sp. Taxonomy (GTDB): domain Bacteria; phylum Bacillota; class Clostridia; order Oscillospirales; family Oscillospiraceae; genus Lawsonibacter. Next base: position 13,097 of record JAAWNI010000028.1, read on the forward strand.
GCAGCGACTTGAAGCCCCTTTTCGACACCATCCTGGCCTATATCCCCGCCCCCGAGGTGGAGCTGGAAGCCCCCTTCCAGATGCTGGTGTCCTCCATCGACTACAACGAATTTGTGGGCCGCATCGCCATCGGCCGCGTGGAGCGGGGCGTGGTCAGGCAGAACCAGGAGATCGCGGTGTGCAACTACCACCACCCCGGCGGCGCCCCCCAGAAGGCCAAGGCCACCGCCCTCTATGAGTTCGACGGCCTGGCCAAGGTTCCCGTCCAGGAGGCCGCCGCCGGCAGCATCGTGGCCATGAGCGGCATCGGCGACGTGACCATCGGCGACACCATCTGCTCCCCCGAGCGGGTGGAGCCCATTGAGTTTGTCCAGATTTCCGCCCCCACCATCGAGATGACCTTCTCTGTGAACGACTCCCCCTTCGCCGGCCGGGAGGGCAAGTTTGTCACCAGCCGCCAGCTCCGGGACCGGCTGTTCCGGGAGACGCTGAAGGATGTGTCTTTGAAGGTGTCCGAGGTGGAGGGGTCCACCGACTCCTTCAACGTGGCTGGCCGGGGGGAGATGTCCCTGTCCATCCTCATCGAGACGATGCGCCGGGAGGGCTACGAGCTTCAGGTGTCCCCGCCCCGGGTGCTGTACAAGGAGATCGACGGGGTGAAGTGCGAGCCCCTGGAGCGGCTGGTGGTGGACGTGCCCGCCGACTGCGTGGGGGCCGTGATGGAGAAGATCGGCTCCCGGAAAGGGGACCTGCTGGAGATGAACCCGGTGGGCGGCCGGATGAAGATCGACTTCCTGGTCCCCTCCCGGGGCCTGTTCGGCTACCGCAGCGAGTTCCTCACCGACACCAAGGGCGAGGGCATCATGGCCTCCGTCTTTGACAGCTACGCCCCCGTCAAGGGGGAGATCAGCCGCCGGTCCACCGGCTCCCTGGTGGCCTTTGAGACGGGCGAAGCCGTCACTTACGGCCTGTTCAACGCCCAGGAGCGGGGCGCCCTGTTCATCGGGGCCGGCACCCCCGTCTACGGCGGCATGATCGTGGGCGAGTGCCCCAAGGCGGAGGATATCTCCGTCAACGTGTGCAAGAAGAAGCAGCTGACCAATATGCGGGCCTCCGGCTCCGACGAAGCCCTGCGCCTGGTCACCCCCCGCCAGCTCTCCCTGGAGCAGTGCCTGGAGTTCCTGGCCGACGACGAGCTGCTGGAGTGCACCCCGGAAAACCTGCGCCTGCGCAAGCGCCTGCTGGACCACGGCGCCCGGATGCGGGA
>JAAWNI010000029.1 GCA_022798855.1 Lawsonibacter sp.
GCGGGACGACCTCGGCCCGCCGTCCTGCCGCAAACGGCGCGCCGGGTCGTCGCGCCCTACGGAGCGCCTTTGTCAGCAATTTTGGATCCTGCTATAAACAGGCTCTAAAGCATGACGCTGCCTGTAGGGACGCTTCATGAAGCGTCCGCCCTCCGCAAGCCAAAGGGAAACGCCCCCAAGCCCCCCTTGCCAAAGGGGGGCGCCCCCCCGCAGGGGCGGGGGGATTCCGTTCTTCAAACAACCTTTTTTCGAGGAGCGGGCGGATAATATCCGCCCCTACATAAAATCCCTAATATGATATCCTTTTCCATCACAAGTTGCCTTTTGAGGGAAAATATGCTATACTGCCTCCAACAAGTTTTTTGAAGGAGGCCATATATTATGAGCAAGGAATTGGGAACCCTCTTTGGCACTACCAGGGACGGGGCGCGGGTGCGGGAGCTGGCTTTGGACAACGGCCTGCTGTCCTGCCGCATCATCACCTTCGGGGCGGCCCTCCGGGCGCTGGCCGTCCCCGGCCGGGAGGGTCCGGTGGACGTGGTGCTGGGCTACGACACCCTGGAGGAGTACGAGTCCAACGGCGGCTATTTCGGGGCGATGGTGGGCCGCTTCGCCAACCGTATCGCCGGGGGGAGGTTCACCCTCAACGGCAGAGGGTACACCCTGGCTCAGAACGACGGCTCCAACCACCTCCACGGCGGCCTGGTGGGCTGGTCCCACCGGGTCTGGACGGTGGAGGAATACACGGCGGACCGGGCTGTCCTCACCCTGGACAGCCCCGACGGCGAGGAGGGCTACCCCGGCCGTCTCCAGGTGAAGGTGGCCTACACCCTGGATGGCTCCACCCTAACTATCCGCTGTCAGGCCTCCGGCGACCAGGACACCCCCTGTAGTATGACCAACCACAGCTATTTCAACCTGTCCGGCCAGGGAAGCGGGGATGTGCTGGACCAGGAGGTCCAGCTCCTCTGCTCCTCCTACACCCCCGCCGGCCAGGACAGCATCCCCTTCGGACGGGTGGAGCCGGTGGAGGGCACCCCCATGGACCTGCGCCGCCCCACCCCTATCGGCGCGCGTATAGAGGAGGACTTCCAACAGCTGAAGTGGGGCCGCGGCTACGACCACAACTTTGTGATTGACGGCCAGCCGGGGTCCATGCGCCCCGCGGCCCGGGCATACAGCGCCGCCACCGGCGTGGCCATGGAGGTGGAGACGGACAGTCCGGGGCTCCAATTCTACAGCGCCAACTTTGTGGAGGATGGCCGGAAGGGCAAGGGCGGGGCGGCCTACGGCTTCCGGCACGGCTTCTGCCTGGAAACGCAGCACTACCCCGACGCCCCCAACCAGCCCGGCTTCCCCTCCGCCATTTTGAGGGCCGGCGCGGAGTACCGCCAAACCACAAGCTTCCGTTTCTCCGTCCGATAGGGCCGCCGGAGGAGCCGCTTTTGGTGGGAGCCATCCCGCCAAAAGCGATTTTTCCTCCTCAAAATTTAGGCTTGCATTTTCCCGCCGGCCGGTGTATAATGCGAGATGACAACTGGATACGATGTCTTCAGGGCGGGGTGGAACTCCCCACTGGCGGTAAAGTCCGCGACCGGACACGGCAGCGTGTCCGCTGACCCGGTGAAACTCCGGGACCAACGGTTACAGTCCGGATGGAAGAAGATGTGTGTAAAACATACACGCGCCGTTTTGGCGCGCTAAAGCGCACCTCCTTGTTTGTTTTGACACCTGGAAGACATGGTCTTTCAGCGGTCAAATACAAAAAAGGAGTGTTTTTTATGTCCACACCCACCATGTCCATGTCCCCCGCCCGCTCCAGGATGGACACCAAGACCATCACCAGCATCGCCATGCTCACCGGCATCTCGGTCATCATCGCCTGGATGTCCAAGCTGATGCCCCCCGTCATGTTCCTGGATTTCGACTTCAAGCATGTGGCGGTCTGTGTCGGCGGCTTCACCTTCGGCCCCATGGCTGCCGCCATCATCGGCACGCTCTCTGCCTTCATTGAGATGATCACCTTCAGCCACACCGGCCCCTGGGGCTTTCTGATGAACGCCCTGGCCACCTGCTCCTTCTGCTGCACGGCCTCCTGGGTCTACAAGCGGGACCGCACCAAAAAGGGGGCCGTGGTTGGCCTGAGCCTGGGGCTGGTTTGCATGGTGGTGGTCATGCTGCTGTGGAACTACCTCGTCACCCCTCTGTACATGACCGGCTCCTCTGGCGAACTGGTTTCCCGCGAGACGGTAGCCGCCATGCTGCCCACCCTGTTCCTCCCCTTCAATCTGGCCAAGGGCGGCATGAACATGGCCGCCACCCTGCTGTTCTACAAGCCGGTGGTCACCGCCCTGCGTGCTTCCGGGCTGGTGCCCCCCTCCCAGACCGCCGATGGCAAAAAGTTCAACTTGGGCTTCCTGCTGTTCTCTCTGGCCCTGCTGGCCACCTTCGTTACCTTCGCCCTGGTGCTGGCCGGCGTGATCTGACCCAGGCCGGCCCCTACAGCACCCCCAAACCATTGGTTTAGGAAAACGGCCCCCTTGCCAAAGGCTGCGCCCGCAGGCGCGTTTCGAGGACAACCGCCGCAAAGCGGCGGCTCTTGGTCCGAGATGGCTGGCACGGCGCAGCCATGACTGGGGGATTCTTTTATCGGCGGTCTTCCTGGGAACGGAATCCCCCCGCCCCCTGTGGGGGCACCCCCCTTTAGCAAGGGGGGCTTGGGTGCTGGAAGGTCCCGGTCCTATTCCAAAGGCCCCCTTGTTAAAGGGGGCTGGCACGGCGCAGCCGTGGCTGGGGGATTCACTAACCAAGAATTCAGGCAAGCGGGGCAGGTATCTACCTGCCCCGCTTTTTTGCGCGCTTTTTCTGTTGGTGCAGGAGGTACTTCCGCTCCGCCTCCTCCCGCCGCCTCTGGCGGCTCAGGGCCTGGCGCTCCAATCCCTCCTGTTCCCGCTGGCGGCTGAGGGCCTCCTGGGCCCTGGTGCCAACCCCCTGGCTCCGGGTGGCCGCTCTGGCCTCCCGCTGGGCCCGCTTGGGGTTTCCGTGCTCTTTAACGGGCCGTTCCCCCTCCTCCGCCGGACTGAAATTCAGCCTGTGCCACTCCTTTTCCAGCCACTCGTAGAGCTGGGCGTCGGTGGGCTCAGCGCCAAAGACCACCCTGGCCGCCGAGTACCCCTCCTTCTCCCACCGCTCCGCGATGCCCACCCAAAAGGGTGGCTGAAACAGCACAGTAAAGACATTTCGGTCCATATTGAATTTCCTCCCTGATTTCGAGTCAGAGAACGGACGACCCGGGAGGGCAGGCTACTGACGGGGCGCGGCCCGCGGGCGGACTACCAACCGCCCTGTGTTTTTATCTCCGCAGCAATATGATACCAGATTTCCGGCGGACGCGCAACAAAAAAACCTCTCTATCTTAATGGAGAGGGCTTATCTCCAGGTTTTTATAGTAATCCAAGGTGCGGAACCCCCGCTCCAGCTGGGTATACAGGTAGGCTTCCGCCCCATCCGCCAGCTGTTTCAGCGGCTCCCCCTCCAGCCGGAAGGAAAAAAGCCGTTTGGGGTCGCCGTAAACGATATGTCTCAGGGCGGACAGGGCCTGGAGGGACAGGGGCATAGAGATGCCCTCCCCCACCTGGCCCCGGCACCCGGCACAGTGGAGCACCCCCTCCCGCAGGTGGAAGCGGGGCTCCTCCGGGGGCTCGGCCCCGCAGACATCGCAGCCGTCGATCAGGGGCTCATACCCCGCCAGGGCCATAGCCTTCCACTCGAAGGCGGCTTTGACCAGCGGCAGCGGTTTCTCCGGCATTTTGTCCAAAGCGTGCAGGCTGTTCAGGATCAGGGAGAGGAGCTCAGGATTCTCCTCCCCCTCCACCGCCAGCAGCTCCGCCGCCTCGGCGAAGTAGCAGCCCAAGGCCAGGCGCGCGATGTCGTCCCGCACCCCCTGGAACAGCCGCTCCGCCGCCGCTTCCTTCACCGACCAGCGGCCCTGATAGTCATAGAGCACCATCTCCGACCAGGCCAGCAGCTGGCACCCGGCGGCGATGGCGCTCCCTTTCCTCCGGCACCCCCGGGCGGACGCGGTCAGCTTCCCCTGGCTCTGGGTAAAGAGGGTGAGTATCTTGTCCGACTCCTTATAGTCCACCCCCCGCAGGACCAGGGCCTTGGTGGTGATGTGCATAGATTGCCCTCCTGTGCGGCCGGAGCGGGGGCAGGCCCCCGCCGGTCAAACTCGCTCCGTCCTGGGCTGAAAGGCCGTTTCCGCCGGCGTCTGCCAGCGGGACTCCTCCTCCCGGCGCTGGCCCACCATAGCCAGGTAGGCCGCTGGCAGCCCAGTCCTGCGAAACAACTCCCAAAGCCCCCGCTCGTCCATTGCGCAGCCCTCCCTTTCCTTCTGGGATTAGGCTGGCCGGTTTCGGGGGCGGATATAAGCGGTAAATTTTGTTGCCGCGGCGTCCACATCACGCTGGGCCCCTGCCCTGCGCCCGCTCCCTTTCAATCAGGGCGTCCGCAAGCTCAAAGGCCTTGATCCTGCGCTCCGCCAAGGTGATCTGGGACTTGTACCGCTCCGGATTTTCCTTGGCCCGCAGGGTCTTCACCGTCTCCCGCAGCTTGTGCAGGGTGGAGCCAATCTGTCTCTGGGCCTCGGCCAGGTCCTCTTTTGAATACTCCATGCTACTCCTTCCCATACCCGAAGTTCTGGATGGCCACCGGGTTGTCCCGCCAATTTTCCTTTACCTTGACCCAGGTCTTCAAAAACACCTTGGCCCCCATAAACCGCTCCATATCCTGCCGGGCCAGGGTGGAGGCCTTTTTCAGCATTCCGCCGCCCTTGCCAATGATGATGCCCTTGTGGCTGTTTTTCTCGCAGTAGATGGTGGCTTCCACCTCCACCACCTCGTCGTCCCGCTCCACGAAGCGGGTGACCTCCACGGCGGTGCCGTGGGGGATCTCCTTGTCCAGCAGAAGGAGGAGCTTCTCCCGCATGATTTCGGCCATCATCTGCCGCTCGGGCTGGTCGGAGGCCATGTCCTCGGGGAAGAGCTGGGGCCCCTCGGGCAGGAAGCCCTCCAGCACGTCAAGCAGCTCCCCCACCCCCTGGCCGGTCCTGGCGGAGATAGGCACCACCGCGTCGAAGTCGTGGGCCTGGCTGTAGACCTGGATGACCTCCAGCAGCTTGTCCTTCTGGGGGAGGGTGTCCGCCTTGTTGACGGCCAGCACGGCGGGGCAGCCCAGGGCCTTGATCCGGGCGATGAGCTGCCCCTCCGGCTCCCCCACGTTGGGGATGGGCTCCACCAGCAGCAGCACGGCGTCCACGTCGGCCACCGATTCCCTCACCACGTTGACCATGTAGTCCCCCAGGCGGGTGCGGGCCTTGTGGAGTCCGGGGGTGTCCACAAAGACGAACTGGCTCTCCCCCCGGGTCTTGATGCCGCAGATGCGGTTCCGGGTGGTCTGGGGCTTGTTGGTGACAATGGCCACTTTCTCCCCCACAAAGGCGTTGGTCAGGGTGGACTTGCCCACGTTGGGCCGTCCGCAGATGGTGATAATGCCGCTTTTTTTAATCATAAGGTGGTCCTCACTTTCTCGCCGGGTGTGAGCGGTTGCCCGGACTTTTTTGGTTAGGAATACAGGTCCTGATGGAACACATGCTTGCGCACAAAGCGGGTCACAAACATCAGGACGCAGGCTATGGCGCAGGTGACGATATAGGGGGTCAGGTCAAACTCGAAGCTCCAGCTCCTCCCCTCCTGGCGGCCCAGCTCCTCGTAGTCGTCAAATTCGTTGTCAATGGCGGTCAGTTTGATCTTTTTCATAATAATTCTCCTTTTTTATGATAATTCTATCGGATACGCTGACTGTAGGGGCGCACATTGTGCGCCCGCAAATCGCGCGGGTTCCTCTGTAGGGCGGGACGGCCCCGGCCCGCCGCACCTTTTTCATGGCTCCTCTTTTCCGCTGTATTCGTCTGTAGGGGCGGATATCATCCGCCCGCAAACCGTGCGGGTTCCTCTGTAGGGCGGGACGGCCCCGGCCCGCCGCACAATCATACGCAAGGCACTTTGGAACGGCGCGCCGGGTCGCCGCGCCCTACGGGCCGTCTCTTGTAATGCCCAGCTTCCCCAAAATAGCTTCCTCCCGCTGGCGCATCTGGGCCTTCATGGGGCCCTCGTCCAGGTGGTCGTAGCCCAGCAGGTGGAGGACGGAGTGGACGGCCAGATAGCACACCTCCCGCTCCGGGGAGTGGCCGAACTCCTCCGCCTGGGCGTTGGCCCGCTCCAGGGAGAGCATCATGTCCCCCAGCGGCACCTTGCCGGTGTCCGGGTCGGCCCAGTCGGGCTGGGGCTTCTCCCCGGGCAGCAGCTCAAACATGGGGAAGGACAGCACATCGGTGGGCCGGTCCACCCCCCGCATCTCCAGGTTGGTCTGATGGATGCCCTGGTCGCCGGTGACGCACACCTCCACAATGCAGGGCGTGGCAACCTTCTCCTCCTCCAGCGCGGCCAGAATGGCCCGCCGGAGCTGTTCCTCCACCCCGGCCGGCGTTGGAACCTCGGCCTGGATATAAACCTCGTGGTCCAAGGGCAGCCCCCCTTTCGTTTTCCCTATTATACGAAAAATAATTGGATTGGTCAAACATATTTTCTCCCATCGGCGGAAAAATAGCCAGGAGGTGAGACTATGACGACCAAAAAAATCGGGACGCAGACGGCGGCCATGGCAAATCCGCCCTCTCTGGCCGGCTGGGCCAACGTGGCGGGCAAAAAGGAGGGGGAGGGCCCTCTGGCTGATACCTTTGACTATATCGACGGGGACGACACCTTCGGCGAATCCACCTGGGAGAAGTCGGAGAGCGCCATGCAGAAGCAGGCCCTGGGCCTGGCCCTGAACAAGGCGGGGCAGGCGGCTTCCAACCTGGACTGGCTCTTCGCCGGCGACCTGCTCAACCAGTGCATCGGCTCCTCCTTTGCCGCCCGGGAGCAGCAGCTCCCCTTTTTCGGGCTCTACGGAGCCTGCTCCACCATGGGGGAGGGGCTGGCCCTGGCCTCCATGGCCCTGGACGGCGGCTTTGGTGAGTGGGCGGCGGTAACGGCCTCCTCCCACTTCTGCTCGGCGGAGCGGCAGTACCGCACCCCTCTGGAGTACGGCGGGCAGAGGACCCCCACGTCCCAGTGGACCGCTACGGCCGCAGGGGCTGCCGTGCTGGCCCGGGAGGGCCCGGGGCCCTATATCACCCATGTCACCGTGGGCAAAATCGTGGACATGGGGGTCACCGACACCAACAACATGGGCGCCGCCATGGCCCCCGCGGCACACGCCACGATTGCCGCCCACTTTCAGGACACCGGCCGCTCACCCAACAGCTACGACATGATTTTTACCGGCGACCTGGGGGTGCTGGGCAGCGAATTGCTGCTCGAATTGTTGCGAAAAGACGGCATTCAGATGAAAAACCACGGGGATTGCGGCGCTATGCTCTTCGATATCGAAAATCAGGACGTCCACTGCGGAGGCTCCGGCTGCGGGTGCTGCGCTTCAGTGCTCACCGGCCATATCCTCAACAATATGAAGGCCGGCAAGTGGAAAAACGTCCTTTTCTGCCCCACTGGAGCCCTCCATTCCCCCACCTCCGCCTTCCAGGGGGAGTCCATCCCCGGCATCTGCCACGCCATCGCGATTTCCACCCAGAAGTAAGAAAATTGTACGCTGTGCGTGGACGCCAAATACTAATCGGAATATTTTCTTTTATAATAACACCCCTAAGTGGCAGAATATAAGCCGTTTAGGTACAAAAACAGGGGCTTTTTTGTACCTAAACCGCACCGTCCACTATGTGCGGACATTTTTCTCCGTTCCAGCTGTTTTTTGAGATTTTTTCGGCATTTTAACCAATCGTCAGACAGAGGAGTTCATTATGGATTATGTAAACGCTTTTCTCTGCGGAGGAATCCTGTGCGTCATCGGCCAGATCCTTATCGACAAAACCCCCCTCACCCCCGCCAAAATCCTGGTGTCCTACGTCACCGCCGGGGTGGTCCTCAGCGGCGTCGGGGTGTACCAGTACCTGGTGGACTGGGGGGGCGCGGGAGCTACCGTCCCCCTCACCGGCTTTGGCCACCTGCTGGCCAAGGGGGTCAAGAAGGCCGTGGGCCAGGACGGCCTGATCGGCGCCATCACCGGCGGCTCCACCGCCGCCGCTGGCGGCATCACCGCCGCCATCTTCTTCGGCTTTCTGGTGGCCCTCATCTGCAAGCCCAAGCCTAAGGCCTGAACTGGGGCGGACCATGGCCGCCCGCAAAAACTACCACAAACAGTCAAGCCCCCGGAGAACCGCCTTTCTCCGGGGGCCATATCATATCCCCTCTTTGGCCGGGGCGTCCAGCCGCATCAGGTCGATGTTCTGGGTAATGCTCTCGATTATGCCCGAGGAGGCAAAGTCCCGGGCCTGGCGGACGGCGTTCTGGATGGCGTAGGCGTCGGAGGAGCCGTGGGCCTTGACCACCGGCTTGGAGATGCCCACCAGGGCCGTGCCCCCCACCTCGCTGGCGCTCATCAGCTTCTTGAGGTCCTTCAGCCCGCCGGACACCAGCACGGCGGCCAGCTTGGTCATCAGGTTCTTCTTGAAAATCCCTTTCAGCTCCCGGACCAGGAACAGCCCCGTGCCCTCCATGGTCTTGAGGAAAATATTCCCGGAGTAGCCGTCGGAGACGATCACGTCCACCGCCCCCTCCACCGCCTCCCGGGCCTCCACGTTGCCCACAAAGTGGATGCGCCCGGCCTCCGCCGCCGCCTCCAGCATGGGGTAGACGGTGGTTTGCAGGGTGGTGCCCTTGGAGGGCTCGGCCCCGATGTTGAGAAGGCCCACCTTGGGGCTGGTCCGGCCCAGCACCTTCTCCGCGTAGTAGGAGCCCATATAGGCGAATTGCAGTAAGTACTCCGGGGGGCACTCGGCGTTGGCCCCGCAGTCGATGAGCACCGCCCCGCCGTTCCCCGTGGGCACCACGGGGGCCAGGGCCGCACGGCGGATGCCCTTGATCCGCTTTGCCACCAGTGTGGCCCCGGACAGCAGTGCCCCCGTGGAGCCGGCCGAGACAAAGGCGTCCCCCTCCCCCGCTTTCAGCAGGTTCAGCCCCACCGTGAGCGAGGAGTCCTTCTTCTTCCGGAAGGCCGTGGCCGGGTCGTCGCACATCTCCACGACCTCGCTGGCGTGGGACACCGCCACCCCGGCCGGCAGATCGCTGATGCCGTTGTCCGCCAGGACCTTGAGGATGTCCTCCCCCTTGCCCACCAGGATGATCTCTACCCCGTACTCCTTGTTGGCCTGGATGGCCCCCATCACCGGGGCTTCCGGCGCGTTGTCCCCGCCCATGGCGTCGACGATGATTTTCATAGAATTCCCTCTTTCTTCTGTGCGGAAATGTTTGGGTGCGCTGTAGGGGCGCGCATTGCGCGCCCGCGGGCGGACAATGTCCGCCCCTACATAGGAGCAAGGCCGCCGGGTGAAACCCGGTGGCGGGGGGATTCCGTTTTCAGGAAGACCACCGGTAAAAGGAATCCCCCAGTCACGGCTGCGCCGTGCCAGCCCCCTTTAACAAGGGGGCCTTTCCCTGCGGGGGACGAAAGGACCGCGCCCCAAAGCCCCCCTTGTTAAAGGGGCCGACTCCCCCTGTCAGGGGGAGATGTCCCGAAGGGACAGAGGGGGTAGGGCAGGGCCGCCGGGTGAAACCCGGTGGCGGGGGGATTCCGTTTTCAGGAAGACCACCGGTAAAAGGAATCCCCCAGTCACCGCCGTTGGCGGTGCCAGCCCCCTTTAACAAGGGGGCCTTTCTCCTAAACCAATGGCCTGGTGCGCTGTAGGGGCGCGCATTGCGCGCCTGCGGGCGGACAATGTCCGCCCCTACAAAAGCGGCCTGGGTTCGTCAATAAGGCCCAGGAGATAATCGGCGGATACGTTGTAGTGTTGACAGATGATGGTCAGCTTTTCAAATGTTGTCGTCTTGCGCCCATTTTCCATCTCGACAATTTGGTTTGGCTTCACTCCCAGCAGTTCCGCAAGGTCGGCCTGTTTCTCCCCCGCCTGATTCCGCAGTTTTTTCAGACGGAGCCCATATAAATCCTTATGAAACATAGCCAGCCCCCTTGACAACCACACCAAAAGGATGTATATTAGACACATTCTTTTAGTGTGGTGATGATTTATGGATAAACAACTGCGGGAATTCTTTTACGACCAACAGGACCGGGGGCACCTGGCCTTTGAGGACTCCCCGGAATATGTCGGCCTGCTCCGCCAGTGCATGGCCCTTTTCCCCACCGGCGACCTGCCTGAACCCATCTTCGACTTGCTGGAAACCGCCAACCTCATCTCCTTCGCCCACGGGCTCAGGCTGGGGCTGGGGCTGCGCGAGTGGGCGGGCCGGCCGGCTCAGAGGGCGGACACGGCAAGCCGTGTCCCTACGCCAAGTCCAGCGTTCCGAGAAGCTCCAGCGCCCGCCGGGATATCTCCGCGTTCTTGTTCCGCTTGCCCTTTACCCGGTAGCCCAGCTGGGGGATCAGCCCAAAATTGACATTCATCGGTTGAAAGTTTACCACACTTTGGTCGCTGATGTAAAGGGCTAACGCCCCGATTGCCGTCTCTTGGGGGAAATTGGCAGGCTCCTTCCCCTCCAGGCGCCGGGCCAGCTCCACCGCCGCCAGACAGCCGGAAGCGGTGGACTCCACATAGCCCTCTACCCCGGTGATCTGCCCGGCGAACATCAGCCGCTCCCGCCCCCGCACCCGGTAGTACCGGTCCAGCAGCCGGGGGGAGTCCAGAAAGGTGTTCCGGTGCATCACCCCGTACCGGACATATTCCGCGTTTTTCAGGGCCGGGATCATGGAGAACACCCGCTTCTGCTCCGGGAAGCGCAGGTGGGTCTGAAAGCCCACCATGTTGTAGATGGACCCCTGGGCGTTGTCCTTCCGGAGCTGGACCACCGCGAAAGGCTCCCGGCCCGTCTTCGGGTCCTTGAGCCCTACCGGCTTCAAGGGGCCGTAGGTGAGGGTGTCACGGCCCCGGCGGGCCATCACCTCCACCGGCATGCAGCCCTCGAACACCCCCGCGTCCTCAAAGCCGTGGACCTCCGCCTCCTGGGCCTGGGTCAGCTCCGTCCAAAAGGCGTCGTACTCCTCCCGGGTGAGGGGGCAGTTGATATAGTCCGGCGTCCCCCGGTCGTACCGGGACGCGAACCAGGCGCTGTCCATGTCCACGCTGTCAAAGGTGACCAGCGGGGCCGCCGCGTCGAAGAAATTCAGGTATTTGCTGTCCAGGAACAGCTGCGCTATCTTCTCCGACAGCTCCTCCGAGGTCAGCGGGCCCGTGGCGATGATGACGTGGCCCTCCGGGGGGATCTCCCTTACCTCCCCCTCCACCACAGTGACATTCGGGTGGCTCCTGAGCTTTTCCGTGACCGCGGCGGCAAAGGCGTGGCGGTCTACCGCCAGAGCGCCCCCCGCTTCTACACGGTGGGCGTCGGCGCAGGCCATGATTAGTGAGCCGCACCGGCGCAGCTCCTCCTTCAACAGGCCCACCGCGTTCTCCAGCTGGTCGGACCGCAGAGAGTTGGAACACACCAGCTCCCCGAAATATTCCGTGTGGTGCGCCGGGGACATCTTTTGCGGCTTCATCTCCCGCAGCTCCACCGGAATCCCCCGCCGGGCCAGCTGCCAGGCCGCTTCGCTCCCCGCCAGGCCCGCGCCGATGACAATCACTTTTTCCATGGTTCCTCCTTTGTTTTCCTCTCAGCCGCCGCCTGGGGGGGCGGACACGGCAAGCCGTGTCCCTACGTTTCTTTTTTGGCGGCTGTTTTCTTCGCCGTAGTTTTTTTCGCCGCCGTTGCCTTTTTCGTGGTGGTTTTCTTCGCGGCGGCCTTCTTGGGCTTCTCCTCCGCCTCGGCGGGGGCCGGCCCCCCTTTGGCGGGGGCGGCCTTCTTCTTCCAGCCGCCCCGCTTCTCCTCCGGGGTGAAGTTGGAGCACTTCTCATTGATGCAGAAGGGCTTTCTGGCCCCCTTGCCCGCCTTTTTGAACAGAGTCTGGCCGCAGGCGGGGCAGTTGTCCTTTACCGGCACGTCGAAGGTCACGAACTCGCACCGCTGGGACTCGTCCTTGCTGCTCCGGCGCTCGCAGCAGTAGTAGGTGTACTGCTTGCCCGTTTTTTTGCTCTTGCCCGTGCGCTTGAACAGCCGCCCGCCGCACAGCGGGCACTTGCCCGGCATCTCCACCACCAGGGGCATGGTGAAATCGCACTCCGGCCAGCCGGGGCAGGCCAGAAACCGGCCGAACCGCCCCGATTTGACCACCAGGTTCCGGCCGCACTGGGGGCACAGCTCCTCCGACACCTCGTCGGGCACCTTGATCCGCTCCCCGTCCAGGTCCTGCTCCGCCTTTTTCAGCTCCGTGTCGAAGCCCTTGTAAAAATCGGCGAGAAGGGCCTTCCAGTTCACCGCCCCCTCCTCCACCTTGTCCAGGCGGGCCTCCATCTGGGCGGTGAAGTCGTAGTCCACGATGTCGTTGAATTTGTCCTTCATCAGGCCGGTGACCACCTCCCCCAGCGGGGTGGGCCGGAGGGCCTTGCCCCCCTCCTTCACCACATACTCCCGGTTCATGATGGTGGAGATGGTGGGGGCGTAGGTGGAGGGCCGGCCGATGCCCTGCTCCTCCAGGGCCCGGATGAGGGTGGCTTCCGAGTACCGGGCCGGGGGCTGGGTGAAGTGCTGGTCCTTTGCCAGCTTCTTGTGGGCGAGGGGCTCCCCCTCCTTCAAATCGGGCAGGGGGGAGGACTTCTTTTCCTCCTCCTCGTCGTCCCGGCCCTCCTCATACACGGCGGTGAAGCCGGAGAATTTCAGGGAGGAGTGGCTGGCCCGGAAGATATAGCCGGAGTTGGCCGCGTCGATGGACAGGCTGTCGTAGACGGCGTTGGCCATCTGGCACGCCAGGAACCGGGACCAGATCAGCTTGTACAGCTTGAACTGCTCGGCGGTCAGGTCCTTTTTGATGTCCTCCGGGACCAGGGTTACGTCGGAGGGCCGGATGGCTTCGTGGGCATCCTGGGCGCTGCCCTTGGTCTTGAACTTTCGGGGCTGGGCCGGACAGTAGGGGGCGCCGTACCGCTGGGCGATGAACCCCCGGGCGGCCGACACCGCTTCGTCAGACAGGCGCAGGGAGTCGGTACGCATATAGGTGATCAGGCCCACCGCCCCCTCGCCGCCGATGTCGATGCCCTCGTACAGCTGCTGGGCCACCGCCATGGTCCGGGCCGGGGACATGTTCAGCTTGCGGCTGGCTTCCTGCTGGAGGGTGGAGGTGGTAAAGGGCGGGGCGGGCTGGCGGTTCTTCTCCTGCCGCTTCACCTTGGCCACCGTCCAGGCCCCCGCCGACACCGCGTCGATGACCGCCTGGGCCTCCTCCTGGCTGTGGAGCTCCATCTTCTTGTCTTTTCCGTGGAACTGGGCCTTGAAGGAGCCCACGTTGGGAAGCACGCGCTCCAGCTGGGCCTCGATGGACCAGTACTCCTGGGGGGTGAAGGCCCGGATCTCCAGCTCACGCTCCACCACCAGCCGGGTGGCCACCGACTGCACCCGCCCCGCCGACAGGCCCCGGCGTATCTTCTTCCACAGCAGCGGCGAGAGCTGATAGCCCACGATGCGGTCCAGGACGCGCCGGGCCTGCTGGGCGTCCACCAGGTTCTGGTCGATGGCCCGGGGGGCGGCGATGGACTGGGTGACCACGTTCTTCGTGATCTCGTTGAAGGTCACCCGGTAGGTCTTGTCGTCTGGGATGTTCAGCAGCTCCTTCAGGTGCCAGGAGATGGCCTCCCCCTCCCGGTCAGGGTCGGTGGCCAGGTAGACCCTGCCCGACCGCTTGGCCGCCTTTTTCAGGTCGCTGATGACGTCCTCCTTGCCCTTGATGGGCTGGTAGTCGGGCACAAAGCCCCCCTCGATGTCTACGCTCAGCTTGCTCTTGGGCAGGTCCCGGACATGGCCCATGGACGCCTTTACCTCATACCCCGGGCCTAGATACTTGCCAATCGTCTTGGCCTTGGACGGGGACTCTACAATCACTAAGTCTGTCTTATTTGCCACTTTGGATTTACCTCCAGAGATTGATTACTTCTTGGCCGCCAGGCTAAACCCGGCGCGCTGTAGGGGCGCGCACCGCGCGCCTGCGGGCGGACAATGTCCGCCCCTACATTAAGGCTGCGCCTGTAGGGCAAGGGCTCTGCCCTTGCCTTT
>JAAWNI010000030.1 GCA_022798855.1 Lawsonibacter sp.
GCGTAGAAGTCGCACAGCTCGGCGGCCAGCTCCAGGTCGGGGCCCTCCGCCACCACCCGCAGGGCGGACCGGCGGGCCAGGGGGGTCAGATACACCCAGCCGTTTCCGGTGCGCATCCGCAGCCCCTCCCCCACGGGGTTCCGGGCGCTCTCCCGGGCCAGGGCCTGCATCACCCGCCCCCGGTCGGAGGACAGGGGCACCTCCCGCAGCCAGGAGGAGAACCTGGGGGTCTTGGACACCAGCGTTTCCAGCTTCTGGCCGGAAACAGCCATCCGGGCGCAGATGCGCGCGGCGGCGGCGGGGGCCTGGCGCAGCCAGGGCTGGGCAGCGCAGAGCTCAAGGGCCTGGCCCCCGTCCCGGTCCAGCCGCAGGACGGTCCCACCGTAGCCGGCGGCCACCAGCTCCACCGCCGCGCTGGCCCCGGCGGGGACGGCCACCTTGCCCGAGCCGTTTTCCATCTCGATGAGGGTCAGCAGCACCAGCAGCTGACCAGCGTCCACCACCGCCCCCCGCTCGTCCTGGGCGGTGAGCAGAAAGCCGCCACGCTGGGCCCGGAAGGCTATGATCCCGGGGCGCCACGCCTCCTCCAGCTTGCAGCCCATGGCGGACAGGGCGGCCCGGAGGGCCCGGTCCTCCGGGGTGGACGCCCCCACCGCCGCCGCCACCCGCCGCAGGGCGGGGCGGCGCAGGCCCGCCCCCTCCGCCGTCTGTCTGGCCCACCGCTCCTGGGTGAGGTCGGAGCGCCGCAGATGGCCCACCTGGCCGCTCCTGGCCCGGCGCACCTCCCCCTGGAGCAGGGCCTGCTCCAGCTTCCGCTCCCGGTCCCGCCCCAGGGGCAGGCCGTCCCGGTTGAAAAAGTGGAGGTAGACCGTCCCCCCGCTCTCCTCCACGAAGAGGGAAACGGCCAGGCCGTGGTGGACCGCCGCTCCCGCTCCCTGGACGGGGCATTCCAGGCTGTGGGCCAGGGCGTCGCCCCCGGCGGCGGCCACGCCGGCGGCCGCCGCCCTGGCCAGCATTCCGGCCCCGGGGGTGGCGGAGCAGCCCAGCCCCACCGTCCCCTCCGCCCCCAGGACGCTCCCCAGGGTGAGCAGGGCTTCCGGGCCCAGGTCCTCCCCCAGCACTCCCTGGATGACGCCGTTTCCGCCAAACCGCAGGGCCCCCTTCTGGCTCCCGCTGGTGATGGACCGGGCCAGGCGGCAGCCGGCGGGGGCGGTCTGGCCCGGCCAGAGCTTCACCCGCTCCAGCAGGGCGCTCCCCTCCTCCGCCAGGGCGTTCTCCCCCAGGACCGCCCCCTCGTTCAGCACGGCCCCCCTCCGGGCGGAGGAGTCCTTGCACAGGACAGCCCCGTACAGGGTGGTCCGGGGGCCGGCGGAAGCGTTTTCCAGCAGGATGGAGCGCTGGACCATGGCCCGCTCCCCCACGGCCGCCCCCCGGTCCAGAACGGCGTGGGGCCCGATCAGGCACCCCTCCCCCAGGCTGGCGCCCTCGCCGATCCAGCAGGGGGGCACCAGGTTCAGCCCCCGGGGCAGGGGCTGGGCGGACCAGACGCCGGCCTCCCGCCTGGGCAGGCCCATGTCCAGCTTCACCTTGCCGGACAGGGCGTCGCAGGCGCAGTTCAAATAGGCCTTGCAGTCCCCCATGTCGCACCAGTAGCCCTCCAGCGGAAGGCCGTAGAGGGGCAGGCCCTCCTGGAGCAGGGTGGGGAACAGGTCCTTGCCGAAATCGAAGGCCTCCCCCCGCGGGACCCGCTCCATGGCCTGGGGGGACAGGACATAGATGCCGGTGTTGACCTGGTCGGTGAACACCTGCCCCCACCCCGGCTTCTCCACAAAGCGCTGGACCCGGCCCTCCCCGTCGGTGAGGACCAGGCCGTACTCCAGCGGGCGCTCGTGGCGGCAGAGCCCTAAAGTGGCCGCCGCACCCCGCTCCCTGTGGAACCGGAGCAGGGCGGCCAGGTCCAGGTCGCAGACGCAGTCCCCGCTGATAACCAGAAAATCCTCCTGGCCCAGGTGGCTCATGCAGTTCTTTACGCTGCCCGCCGTGCCCAAGGGCTCCTCCTCCACAAACCAGGTCAGCCGCACCCCCAGCCGGTCCCCGCCCCCAAAGTAGTCCATCACCGCCTGGGGCTTGTAGCACAGGGTCACGCAGATGTCGGTCATCCCGTGGGTTTTCAGCAAATTGATGATATGCTCCATCACCGGCCGGCCCAGCAGCGGGGTCATAGGCTTGGGCCGGCCCAGCGACAGCGGCCGCAGCCGGGCGCCCTCGCCCCCCGCC
Source organism: Lawsonibacter sp. (assembly GCA_022798855.1). Classification (GTDB taxonomy): domain Bacteria; phylum Bacillota; class Clostridia; order Oscillospirales; family Oscillospiraceae; genus Lawsonibacter. The sequence continues at coordinate 2,278 of JAAWNI010000030.1, forward strand.
ATGATTACTGCTTTCAAAGCGCTCCCATCCTTCCGTCAATCAGGTGGAGTTAGTATGGCTCGGAACACCGGCTTTCAATCTTGTAGAATACAGCAAAATATGGTATCATAGGACAGACAGGCGCCAAAATCTATCTGTAAGGGAGGCCGGCCATGCTGGACACGGACCGTCTGGACCCCTACGTCCTGTGGGTCCTGGAAAAAAACGGCTGGACGCCGGAGCGCGTTTTTCCACAGTCAGCCGCCTGGACGGCGGAAATCGAACGGCTGGGCCACCCGCCCTTCGACTATGGGGTCCAGGTCCTGCGCTCCCTGGGCGGGCTTCGGTTCCGGGAGTACCACCCCCGCAGCTATCAGAAGCTGGTCCAGGGCTGGCGGGAGCGGGGCCTGCCCCCGGAGCGCTGGCCAAAGGCGGCGGATATCCGGAGGAGCTGTGAAGCCGCCTTGTCCGCCCTCCAGCGCCTGGGGCTGGACCCGGACCGTTACAACGGGGCCACCTTTACCTTCGACGCCCTGGACGCGGCCCGGGATGAGGAGGTCGTCCTGGACCTGGGTCTGGCCCAGAAGGCCATCGGCAAGCCGCTGTACCCCATCGGGACGGTGGAGCCCGACGGGCTGGTTTTCACCGCCCCGGACCACGGCATTTATGTGCTGTTCAACGACGGTATTTTCTCCTCCGGGCGCTGTGTGGAGGAATTTTTGCATATTCTTTTCCTCCGGGGGCATCAGCCGGAGGAGGTCTATCATATTGATTGACAGGAGCGGAGGAGCTTATGAACATCCAGATTTTCGGCAAGAGCAAGTGCTTCGACACCAAAAAGGCGGAGCGGTGGTTCAAGGAGCGGCGGGTGAAATTCCAGGCGGTGGACCTGAAAAAGCAGGGGATGAGCCTGGGGGAGCTGTCCAGCGTGAAGAACGCGGTAGGGCTGGCGTCCATGGTGGACCCCAAACACCCCGGCGCGGTGCTGATGTCCTACCTGGCCAGCGACCAGGCCAAGCTGGAGAAGCTCTTCGAGGACCCCACCCTCCTGCGCACCCCCATCGTCCGCAACGGCCGCCAGGCCACCGTAGGGTACTGCCCAGAGGTGTGGGAGGGGTGGACATAACCGTCTTTCAAAAGTCCGTTTTATGGGGCACCATCTCCGCTATGCTGGGGCGTGGGACCCAGAAAGGAGGATAACGTCCATGGCAAAAAGTTCCAACCAAAAGACAAAGCTGCTCCACCTGGCCCGGACGCTTCTGCGGAAGACCGACGAGGACCACCCCCTCACCGTGACCCAGCTCATTGAGGAGCTGGCCCGGCAGGACATTAAGGCCGAACGCAAGAGCATCTATGACGACCTGGAGGCTCTGCGCCTGTTCGGCCTGGACATCCAGTGCCGCAAGGGCAAGTCACCCGGCTGGTTTGTGGGGGGGCGGGAATTTCAGCTGCCCGAGGTCAAGCTGCTCATGGACGCGGTCCAGTCCTCCCGGTTCATCACCCAGAAAAAGAGCGACGCCCTGCTCCGCAAGCTGGAGGGGCTGGCCAGCATCCATCAGGCGGGCCAGCTCCAGCGGCAGGTGTTCGTGGACCGCCGCATCAAGGTGATGAACGAGAGCATCTATTACAATGTGGACAAGCTGCACACCGCCATCGCCGGACAGAAGGCCATCACCTTCAAGTACTTCGACTTCGACATCTCCCGGAAGAAGGTCTTCCGCCAGGAGGGCCGGCGGTACATGGCCTCCCCTTACGGGCTGATCTGGAACAGCGAGAACTATTATCTGGTGGCCTTTGACCACGCCCATCAGGAAATGCGCCACTACCGGGTGGACAAGATGGCGGAAATCGTGGTCACCGCCCTGGACCGGGCGGGGCGGGAGCGGTACGCCGGCTTTCAGCTGGCCGAATACGGCCAGAAACACTTCGGCATGTACAGCGGCCAGGAGGTGAAGGTCACCCTCCGGGGCCTCCGGGACAAGGCCAGCCTGGTGTGGGACCGGTTCGGCCAGGACATCATCATGGTCCCCGACGGGGAGGGCCACTTTACCGTCACCCTGCCCGTGGTCATCAGCCCCCAGTTTTTCGGCTGGCTGCTGGGGCTGGACGGCAGCATCACCCTGGCGGGGCCAAAGGAGGCCGTCGCCGCCTACCGCCGCCTCCTGTCCGCCACCCTGGAGGAACTGCCGTAGGGAATCCCCCCGCCCCTGTCTCCGGCCATTCCCCATTGACACAGAAATGAAAGATTAAAAATCCTCCAACACAGTGGTATTTTTCCCGCCGTTATGATATGATAGAAGCGGCAGAGAATCGTGTTCGACCCGAAAGGAGGAGTTGTCATGGGATTTAAGGTTTTTTGGCTGGCCGCCGTCATCGCCCTGTGCGCGGGGGAGGCGGCCACGGTAGGGTTGGTGTGCATCTGGTTCGCCGCCGGAGCGCTGGGCGCCTTTCTGGCCGCCTGCGTGGGCGCTCCGCTCTGGACGCAGCTGATCGTGTTTGCCGCGGTGTCCGCCGCGGCGCTGGCCCTGGTGCGGCCCGCGGTGTCTAAATTCGCCCGCCCCAGGCGCTCCCCCACCAACGCCGACCGGGTGATCGGCCAGACCGCCACCGTCACCGAGACGGTGGACAACGAAGCCGGCACCGGCCAGGTCAACGTCCTGGGGCAGGTCTGGACCGCCCGCAGCCAGCTGGGCGTGGTGATCCCCGCCGGAGCCCAGGTCAAGGTCCACCGGATCGAGGGAGTCAAAGTATTTGTAGAAGCGTCGTAACCGAACTTATTTTAAAAGGAGCGTATTATATGGATATTTTATTTAGAGTTCTGCCTTGGGTAGCCATTGTCATCGTCGCGCTGATTATTTTTGGCTCCTGCGTAAAGATTGTGCCCCAGTCCCGGGCCTTCGTAATCGAGCGGCTGGGCGTGTTCAGCACCGTCTGGAACGAGGGCCTGAAAATAAAGGTCCCCTTTATCGAGCGGGTGGTCAAAAACGTGTCCCTGAAGGAGCAGGTGGTGGACTTCGCCCCCCAGCCCGTCATCACTAAGGACAACGTGACCATGCAGATCGACTCGGTGGTCTATTTCCAGATCACTGACCCCAAGCTTTATACCTACGGCATCGAGAACCCCATGTCCGCCATTGAGAACTACACCGCCACCACCCTCCGGAACATCATCGGCGACCTGGAGCTGGACCAGACCCTCACCAGCCGGGACCACATCAACACCAAGATGCGGGCCCTCCTGGACGAAGCCACCGACCCCTGGGGCATCAAGGTCAACCGGGTGGAGCTGAAAAACATCATGCCCCCCCGTGACATCCAGGAGTCCATGGAGAAGCAGATGCGGGCCGAGCGCGAGCGCCGGGAGTCCATCCTCCAGGCCGAGGGCCAGAAGCAGTCCCAGATCCTGGTGGCCGAGGGCGAGAAGCAGGCGGCCATCCTCCGGGCCGACGCCGCCAAGCAGGCCGCCATCCTCCAGGCTGAGGGCGCCAAGCAGGCCAAGATCCTGGAAGCCGAGGCCGAAGCCCAGGCCATTTTGAAGGTCCAGCAGGCCACCGCCGACGCCATCCGCCTGATCAACGAAGCCGCCCCCGGCCAGGGCGTGCTGACCATCAAGGCGCTGGAAGCCTTCCAGGCAGCCGCCAACGGCAAGGCCACCAAGATCATCATCCCCAGCGAGCTCCAGGGCATCGCCGGCCTGGCCGCCGCCGCCAAGACCGTCTTCGACACCGAGGACCCCAAGGCCACCATCACCAAGACGGTGCCCAAGCAGTAAAGGGGGCTTGAACGCATGAATATGCAGGAAAACGCCAGACTGATTCTGGGTCTTAGATACAAAGGATGGACCGATACAGAAATCACAGACTTTCTTCTTTGGATCGAATCAGGGGAAGAACAGTACAAACCCAAAGCCAAAGAGGAATAAAGAATTGGGCCGGGGAAATTCTCCGGCCCGTTTCATAAGGAGGCTGTACGATGGCTGTGCGCAGTATCTTGGCCAAGAAGCCGCTGGTCAGCATGATGGCCCAGCATTTTCCTGACTTTCCCTATGTTGGCGAGTGGACGGCGGACCGGGGACTGTTCCGAATCTATGGCTTTGTCCGCAAGCGTCCAGGCTATTGGTACGACTATCTGCCGCTTACAAGGCGGTTTGAGGACGGAAAGGGTGCTCTATCCATCGACTGGGATTTGGTGGGGATCGGGTGCAACCCAGACTTTTACGCCTGGAGCACCGGCGACCTGTGGCGTGTGCGCACCGGCATCCACTACGACTGGGGCGACCTGTTTGGCCCAGCCCGTCCCCAAACTAAATTCCATGGACCCAACCAGCCCGTCCGCTATCAGACCGGAGAGGACAAGTTCCTGCCCCAGGCGCTGGAGGTGCTGGCGGAAAAAATTGAGCAGTACGCCCTTCCGGAGCTGGAAAAGCTGGCCGCCCAGCCCCCTTCTCCAGAGCTGGCGCGCTGGCAGCGTCTGGCGGAGCGGATCATGCCCCAAATCGAGGGCCTGGCCCTCCAGGACCCAGAGGGCTATGAGGAGATGAAGCTCTGGTTGAAGCAGAAGGCCCGCCGGTGGCGGGAGAGCGTGGACGAGGGGAATCCCCATCTCATGGCCCGCTGGCGGGAGGAGATCAGCCAGCTCCCCGGCTTCGTCGAGGAGTGGGGCAGCTCCCAATATCTTCGGGATTGTGTGTTTGGCTGGTTTATCCACGCCTTTTATCTGCGTCCGTAACAAATTTTACGCTCCGCCCGTGGTAAAACAGGCGGGGCGTTTTCGCTATTTCCGCAGCATCTCCTGGGTGATCTCCACAAACCGCTGGCCGAAGTGGGACAGATACCGCCCCTCCCGATAGCCCGCCACCAGCTTGCTGAACATGGAGGGGTCGGTCAGGGGGAACAGGTCCACCCCCGCCGAGCCGTGGGTGGGGGCCGGGATGGCCCGGAGGAAAAGCTCCGGGCAGATGGTCACCCCGATGCCCGCCTGGGCCATGGCCAGGGTGGTGACGGTGTTCTCCGTCTCTAAAATCAGCTGGGGCTTGAAAAAATACCGGCTGAAATACTGATCCACGATGCTCCGGGTGCGGTTGCCCCGCTTGATGAGCACAAAAGGCACCTGCTCAAAGCTCCGGATGTCCGCCCCCTGGGAAAACTGCTTCCGGACCTCCTCCGCCTGGCCGCCGAAGAGCCGGTCGGTAAAGGTCTTCGGCACCACCATCACCAGCTGCTGGTCCGTCAGGGGGACGGTGGCCACCCCCTCCATGTTGATGGGCTGGAAGCAGATTACCAGGTCCACCCGGCCATGGGACAGCTCGTCCTCCAGCTGGTTGGAGTTCCCCTCATACAGGGAAAAATCCACCTGGGGAAACTCCGCCCGGAATTTGGGCAGGATGTCCGGCAGAAGGGCCAGCCCGCAGGTGTGGGAGATGCCCACCCGCAGGACCCCTAAGTACTGCTTGTTGATGTCGCTCACCTTGGACAGATACTGGCTGTGCAGGTCCAAGATCTGGGTGGCCGTGTCCACCAGAAGCCCCCCGGCGTAGGTGAGGGACAGCTTGGGGGAGCGGGTGAACAGCTTGACGTCCAGCTCCCGCTCCAGGTTGCCGATGTGGTTGGAGAGCGACTGCTGGGAGATGTACAGCCGTTCGGCCGCCCGGGTGATGTTCAGCTCCTCCGCCACCATGAGGAAGTATTTCAGATGTTGAAAGTTCACAAAAATCCCCCGCTTTTTTGTTGTATGGCCCATTGTACCACAGCTTTTTGGTTGTAGCAACCCTCGACAAAAAGGTACTTCCCAAAGCGGAAAAAATATGGCATAATGGTTAATAGTAAACACGTTTGAACTGGGCGCGGCCCAAATTTGATATTAAGGAAGGAATGTTGGCTTATGAAATGTCTCATCATCGACGTGGTCTCCCCCGCAATCGCTGAGGAACTGGGCAAGTTTATGGAGGTCGATACCAAGATCCTCCCCACTCAGGCCGAGCTGGCCGCTATGATCGGCGACTACGAGGTCCTCATCATGCGGGTGGACCCCGCCATCAACAAGGAAATCCTGGACGCCGCCAAGAAGCTGAAGGTCATCGGCGTGTGCTCCGTGGGCCTGAACCACATCGACATGGCCGCCGCCAAGGAGAAGGGCATCCAGGTCTTCAACGCCCCCGGCCTGAACGACAACGCCGTGGCCGAGCTGACCATCTCCAAAATGCTGGACATCTCCCGCTACACCATCCCCGCCTGCAACGATGTGAAGGTCAACAAGAACTGGGACAAGTATAAGTTCATGGGCCGCGAGCTGCGGGGCAAGACCCTGGGCATCCTGGGCTTCGGCCGTGTGGGACAGCGGGTGGCCAAGCTGGCCCACGCCTTCCAGATGTATGTGGTGGCCTACGACCCCTACCTCCCCGAGTACGTCTTCGACCAGGAGGCCACCAAGGGCGTGTCCGTGGAGGAGCTGCTGAAAATCTCTGACTTTGTCACCATCCACATGCCCCTGACCCCCGAGACGAAGAATCTGATCGACTCCAAGTCCATCGCCACCATGAAGGAGGGCGCCGTGGTGCTGAACATGGCCCGGGGCGGCATCGTCAACGAGCAGGACATGTATGAGGCCCTGAAGTCCGGCAGAGTGGGCGGCTACGCCACCGACGTCATGGAGAACGAGCTGGCCGCCGGCGGCCTGACCGAAGGCGCTGGCTTCGACTCCCCCCTGTTTGAGTGCGACAACTTCATCGTCACCCCCCACCTGGGCGCCCAGACCTCTGACGCCGCCCGGAACATCGGCGTCCACATCATCAACCGCGTGAAGGACGCCCTGAGCCTGAAATAATCCGTCCGCAAGATGGGCCATCCCGATGGGATGGCCCGTTTTTGCCTCATTGTCCCAGGGCGTGCGCCCTGATCTTCTCAAAGGTTTCGTCGCTCAAATCGTGCTCCATCTTGCAGGCATCGGCGGCGGCCACGTCCTCGCTGACCCCCAGCTGGATCAGAAATTGGGTCAGCAGCTTGTGGCGGCTGTAAATGCGCTGGGCAATCTCCTCCCCCGGGGGGAGCAGGGTGATAAAGCCGTCGCTGTCCATCTCGATGTAGCCGTTCTCCCGGAACCGCTTCATGGCGACGCTGACGCTGGGCTTGGTCAGCTCCAGCTGGTGGACTATGTCAATGGAGCGCACCGCCCCCTGGCGCTCGCGCAGAATCAGGATGGCTTCCAGATAGTCCTCGGCAGATTCGTGAATATTCATGATTTCACTTCCTTTAGCACTAAGATTATCATACAAATAATTAAAATGCAAGAAATTTTATCTCTGGGCTTGCCCAGGCCCCCGCTCCCACGGGTGGGGGGAATGGAGAACCGGCCCCCGTCGGCGGAGGCCGGTTTTTGGCTATTTTAAATGTTCCAAAGCCGCTCTCACCATCGCCGTGGCCATTTCAATTTTGTCCGGGCCGGCCTGTTCCCAAAGCCGGGACAACTCCCCCAGCTCGGCGTATTCATTTTTGGTCAAGGAGTCCTTTAGCAGATACGCGGGGGATACGCCCAGCACGTTACACAGGTCTGTAAATACCGGCAGGCTGGGGAGCTTTGTACCGCCCTCTATTTGACGCAAAAATGTATCGTCAATGTGGCACAGCTCAGCCAACTGCTTTGCCGTTAAATGCCGCGCGTTTCTGGCTTCTTTGATTCGTTTGCCCAGAAGGAGCTTCTCCATACAGATTTCCCCCAATATAAGCTGACAGCCTTTTTTCATTACTTCTAGCTTACATCATTTTTATGCTTGCGCTAAAAGCTTATAGACTATATAATATATTCCTATAGACTATATTATATTGGAGGGGGAGTCTGTTATGGAACTATCTAGGGAAGAGCAGCTTGCTGCGCTGGGGGCGGCTCTATATCTCGTGGGAATTGAGGTGGAAGCGAGCAGAGAGCAATTGGAAAAATTGTATCAGCGGGGAGTGGGGCTGAATGAGCCTGAAACCTTGAGCGCATACCATCAATTCAACCGTCTCTCTTGGAAATTTTCTCAAATTGAGGAGCATTATTTAAAAATGAAGGGGGAAACATAGCCTTGCAGTTTTTCGAACCATCCTGTATAATAAAATCACTGAAGGAAAAGGCTGAAACCAGAGGGAAAGGAGCGCTGTTATGAACACCAATCTGGCATATCAGGACTGCCCGGCGGAGGAGCTGATCGGCGGAAAGTTTGTGGCTATGTCGCCCAGGCCGTCCGTCAACCACAACCATGTATCATTCAATATCGCCCGTATTTTTGCCGACTATCTAAAGGGAAAACGCTGTACCCCCTTTGCAGATGGAGTTGACCTATACCTCACCGATGAGGACCGGTTCATCCCGGACATGATGGTGGTCTGCGACCCGGACAAGGTCAAGGCCGACGGGGTGTATGGCGCGCCCGACTTGGTGGTGGAGGTGCTGTCCCCCAGCACGGCCCAGTACGACCGCGGGCGCAAGATGAGGGTTTACGCCCAGTGCGGCGTGAGGGAGTACTGGATCGTCAGCCCCGGCGACCGGACGGTGGAGCAATATCTGCTGGAGGAGGGACAGTTCACCCTCAGCGCCACCTACGGCCTGGAGCTGGAAGCCATACTGAACAAGATGACCCAGGAGGAACGGGACGCCATCCCTACCGAATTCAAGTGCAGCCTCTTTGACGACCTGATTATTCAGGTGGCGGATATCTTTGAGCGCGTGGTGTAGCGGAAGTCGAGCGGAAAGGAGCGCCAATATGAGCACCAATCCGGCATATCAAGAGGTTTTTCGCAAAGAGCTGCTTGGCGGCAGGCTGACCGCCATGTCCCCGGCTGCGACCCGCCACAATCAAATCGCGGAAAACATCTATTTAACAGATTCAGCGACCTGAACATTCCGTTGGACGACATTTTTGGCGATCTATTCGTATAAAAAACCGGCTCCCGCAGTAGGGGGCCGGTTCTCTTTACAGGAAAAGCCGTAAGTTTTCTTCCAGCACAATAAGGGCGGCTTCCACGTCAAACAGCAGGCAAAGGATAAAAAACTCATTGTATCCCTGGAAGCGGCCGGTCTCCCTCTTACTGACATAACCGAAAGCCAGCGTCATGCCAAAGAACGCAGCGCATACCAAAAGGCTCAAAAGCCAGTTGGAGAGATTATCGAACAAGAGCAGTTGAGTCAGGACAAAGGCATGGCCGGGAGTCAGCAGATAGGAGTAGAGAGCCCCTTGTCCCGTCCTTGCCAAACGGAAGTAGAACAACTCAAAGCCAACCAGGACAAGGAAGAGAAGAAAAAGGAGCAGGTATTTCACAGAGTTGGACCATGCCGGGATACCATTTTTCTCACAATATAAGGCGGCAATGATGGGCAGGAGCCAAGTAATAAAAAAAGGTATGGCATAGCTTAGAATTCTCTTATGACTAAGGTTCTCATTCATTTTTTCACTCATGTTCCATAATCAACCATATCATAATAGGAGCTATCTGGTATGGTAATATAAGGCGTGTTACTCCAAGGCATCAAAACATAAATGTTTTTCATGTCAATTTTATCGTAAGTAGTACTATAAGACAAACAACCTGTCGAATCAAAAACCATACTCCAACTCAAATAACTTGAAATTTTATTACTGAGGTTACCTATAGTCCCTAAAAAGGGAAAACCTAATATCCTTCCTATAGAAATCCAAGCCACTCTAGATAAAATTTTTTCCCATATAGAACTATTATTTCTGTTTTCATATAGGACTAAAGTATCATCTTTGTCAAAATAGACTGAGCCCATTTTTACTGCATAATTTTCACAATAAGTCCAACCCCCGTCAGGAGCATAGAAAGTGCTGGTGGCATACAAAGTAAGACTATTAGAAAAATACTTACTATCAATAAAATTATCAGCTAAAAAACGGAACATTTCAAAATATTTTTCTGCGTCTTGCTCCTCTAGCTGAACTCTAATTAAATTGTAAAGTGCGTCACGCTCTTCTTCGATCTGAGCAAGTTCCTCAGTTGAATATTGCTCTGTCTGTATTTCAGGAGTAACCGCATATGTAGCCGGAACGCAAATACCTAATAGCAACGAAAACGTAATCATTATTGAAAATAACCGCTTCATAATATTATATCCTCTATTCAAACTACTTTTCCTTTCGCAACAATCTTTAGTAGAACATTGGACTGCACCTCCTTAACAGATATAATACCATAATTGTGCACTATTGTCAATATTTTCCCGAGGAAATTTTGTATAGTTTGCACGATAGTAAGAACAAAAACAGCACCCGTATTAACAGGTGCCGTTTTTCAAAAGCAATAATTAATAGGCCACGCCCCACAAAATGGAGTGCTTGGCGGGCTTGCCGCAGCAGACGCACACCTCGGAAACCTCTTCCTGCTCCAGGGGCATGCACCGGGAGGTGACGCCGGCCCTCTCCTTCATGGCCAGCTCGCAGTCCAGCCCGCCGCACCACATGGTCTTGGCGAAACCGCCCTCCTTCTCCATGAAGTCCTTGACCTCCTCCAGGGTCATGCACACCCGGGTGTGGTCCTCCAGGTTCTTCTTGGCCCTGGCGTAAAGGCTCTTGTGGACCTCATCCAGCAGCCACTTCACATCCCCCTCCAGCTCGTCCAGGGGGACAAAGACCTTCTCCCCGGAGTCCCGGCGGCAGACGCAGCACTGGTTCTTCTCCATATCCTTGGGGCCGATCTCCACCCGCAGGGGGACGCCCTTCATCTCATACTCGGCGGCCTTCCAGCCCATGGACTGGTCGGAGCTGTCCATTCTGGCCCGGATGCCCGCCTTTTTCAGCCGCTCCAGCAGGGCGGAGGCGGCGTCCAGGACGCCCTCCTTGTGCTGGGCCACGGGGATGACCATGGCCTGGATGGGGGCGATCCGTGGGGGCAGGACCAGGCCGCTGTTGTCGCCGTGGGTCATGATGATGCCGCCGATCATCCGGGTGGACACCCCCCAGCTGGTCTGGTGGGGGTGGTGGAGCTGGTTGTCGCTGCCGGTAAAGGTGATGTCAAAGGCCTTGGCGAAGCCGTCGCCGAAGTAGTGGCTGGTGCCGGCCTGGAGGGCCTTCTTGTCGTGCATCATGCACTCCACAGTGTACGTCTCCTCGGCGCCGTTGAACTTCTCCTTGTCGGTTTTCCGGCCCCTGACCACGGGCATGGCCAGCACGTTCTCCAGGAAATCGGCGTAGACGTTGAGCATCCGCATCGTCTCCTCCCGGGCTTCCTCGGGGGTGGCGTGCATGGTGTGGCCCTCCTGCCACAGGAACTCCCGGTGGCGCAGGAAGGGGCGGGAGGTCTTCTCCCACCGCAGCACGGAGCACCACTGGTTATACAGCTTGGGCAGGTCCCGGTGGGACTGAATCACGTTTTTATAGTGCTCACAGAACAGCGTCTCGGAGGTGGGGCGGATGCAGTACCGCTCCTCCAGCTTCTCGCTGCCCCCCATGGTCACCCAGGCGCACTCGGGGGCGAAGCCCTCCACGTGGTCCTTCTCCTTCTGGAGCAGGCTCTCGGGGATAAGCATGGGCAGATACACGTTCTCGTGGCCCGTCTCCTTAAACTTCTTGTCCAGCTCCTGCTGGATGTTCTCCCAGATGGCGTAGCCATAGGGGCGGTAGATGAACATGCCCTTGATGGAGGAGTAGTCGATGAGCTCCGCCTTTTTGCACACATCGGTGTACCACTGGGCGAAGTCCACCTCCATATCGGTGATCTGCTCCACCTGCTTCTTGTTTTCCTTGGCCATATCGTCTCAGTCCTTTATGTCAAAGTATATTTTTTGCCCTTCTATTCTATAAACTTGCAGGGAGAAAGTCAAGAGAAAAAACCGCCTTCCCAAGGAAGGCGGTTTCGGAATTAGAACCGGTATTCATAAGCAAAAATGCCGGGTGAACGAGGAATTTTGCCGCCTCGCAAGGCAAAAAATCGCGGGAATCCTTTGTGGATTTCAAGATTTTTTAACGCCGCAGGGCGGCAA
>JAAWNI010000031.1 GCA_022798855.1 Lawsonibacter sp.
ATCTTGAAATCCACAAAGGATTCCTGCGATTTTTTGCCTTGCTGGGCGGCAAAATCTCTCGTTCACCCGGCATTTTCGCTTATGAATACCGGTTCTAAGGCTCGTTTGAGACATGTCAAAACGCCGCCTGAATCAAACGCCCCCGCCCTCCGGCGGGGGCAAAAAATTTTTTTCTAAAAAAAGAGGAATTTGGGGAGATATTTCGTATAAATAATCGTAACCAGAATAACGCCGCGATAACGCTGCGAAAAGGAGGGGGCGTCTATGACGCTGCGGGAGCAGATACAGGCGCGGGAGGAAGCCATGCTGTCCCCACAGGCCTGCAAATCGTCCCAGAGCCGGGGCCGGGCCCGTCCGGAGGAGGAGTGCGCCATCCGCACCGCCTTCCAGCGGGACACCGACCGCATTGTCTACTCCAAGGCCTTCCGGCGCTTGAAGCACAAGACGCAGGTTTTCCTCCAGCCGGAGGGGGACCACTACCGCACCCGGATGACCCACACCCTGGAAGTCTCCCGCATAGCCCGCACTATGGCCAGGGCCCTGTCGCTGAACGAGGACCTCACGGAAGCCATCGCCCTGGGCCACGACCTGGGCCACACCCCTTTTGGCCACGCGGGGGAGCGGCTGCTGGACGAGGTGATGCCCGGGGGGTTTGCCCACTACAAGCAGTCGGTCCGGGTGGTGGAGCGGCTGGAGAAGGGCGGCGAGGGGCTGAACCTGACTTGGGAGGTGCGCAACGGCATTGCCTGCCACACCAAGGGGGCGCCCGCCGCCACGCTGGAGGGCCAGCTGGTGCGGCTGGCGGACCACATCGCTTACATCAACCACGATATAGAGGACGCCCTCCGGGGCGGGGTCATCTACCCCATGGAGATCCCCGTGGACGCCGCCGACGTGCTGGGCTTTACCCACAGCCAGCGGATCGACACCCTGGTCACCGATGCCATAGAGTCCAGCCGGGGCCAGGAGGAGGTCAGGCAGTCCCCACGGGTGGGGGAGGCCATGCTGGCCTTGAAGGAGTTCATGTTTGACAACGTGTACACCAACCCCATGGCGAAGGGGGAGGAGGGCAAAGCGCAAGACATGCTCCGCCGTCTTTTTGAATACTATCAAAGGAACCCGGACTGCCTGCCCGGGGACTTCCAGGCCATCCGGGCGGAGGAGGGTGTGGACCGGGCGGTGTGCGACTACATCGCCGGCATGACCGACCCCTTCGCCGTGGACCGGTTCCAGGAGCTGTTCATCCCCAAGGGGTGGACGGTGCTGTGAGCGCCCAAGGCCTCCCTCGGGAAGGGAGCCTTATTTGGGATAATATTCCCGCAAAACGGATACAAATAGGGGGGAAAACCTTTGCCCTTGCCCGATCATTTTTTGGACGAGCTGTTGGCCCGGACCGACATTTTGGACCTGGTGTCCGAGTCGGTGCGGCTGACCAAGAAGGGGGGCAGCTACTGGGGCTGCTGCCCGTTCCACAGCGAAAAGACCCCCTCCTTCCATGTAGTGCCCGACCGGCAGATGTACAAATGCTTCGGGTGCGGCAAGGGGGGCGGGGCCATCAACTATGTGATGGAGCTGGAAAACCTGCCCTTTAAAGACGCCGTGGCGGTGCTGGCCCAGCGGGCGGGGATGCAGATGCCGGAATTCGGCTCCTCGCCCGGGGCCAGGGAGCGCCGGGAGAAGCTGCTGGCCATCAACAAACAGGCGGCCCGGACCTTCCACCGCTGGCTCCACGGCCCGGAGGGGGCGGAGGGGCTGGCCTATCTCCAGCGGCGGGGGCTGTCCAGGCGGACCCTGACCAATTTCGGCCTGGGCTTCGCCCCCAACGCCTGGGACCGGCTCATCGCCGAGCTGTCCGCCCAGGGCTATGACAAGCGGGACCTCCTCGATGCCGGGCTGGCCGTCAGCAATAAGGACGGCCGCATCTACGACCGCTTCCGCAACCGGGTGATGTTCCCCATCATCGACGTGCGGGGGAACGTGATCGGCTTTGGGGGCCGGGTGATGGACGACTCCACCCCCAAATACCTCAACTCCCCGGACACCCCGGTGTACAACAAAAGCCGCAACGTCTTCGCCCTGAACATCGCCAAGACCTCAAAGGCGGGGCGGGTGATCCTCACCGAGGGCTATATGGACACCATCGCCCTCCATCAGGCGGGGTTTGACAACGCGGTGGCCTCTCTGGGCACCGCCCTGACGGAGGAGCACGGCCAGCTGCTGGCCCGGCATTTTCAAGAGGCCGTCATCGCCTACGACGGCGACGGGGCCGGGGTGAAGGCGGCCCAGCGGGCCATCCCCATTCTGGAGAAGGCGGGGATGAAGGTAAAGGTGCTGCGGATGGCGGGGGCCAAGGACCCGGACGAGTTTATCAAGGCCTATGGCCGCAGCGCCTTTGCCAAGCTGCTGGACCAGAGCGAGAACCAGGTGGACTACCGCCTGGCGCAGCTGCGGAAGAAATACGACCTGGCCGACGACGGCCAGAAGGTGGCCTTTCTCCAGGACGCGGCCCAGCTGGTGTCCGCCCTGCCCAGCGCGGTGGAGCGGGAGATCTACGGGGGCCACGCCGCCCAGGCGGCGGGGGTCAGCGCCGACGCCATGAAGCTGGAGGTGGACCGGGCGCTGAAAGGCCGGCTGCGGAAGGCCAAGCGGCAGCAGGAGCGCCGGGACCTGGCTCCGGCCAGCCAGCTCCAGCCCAAGGCCCGCGCCCTGCGGTATGAGAACATCCGCTCGGCCCGGGCGGAGGAGGGCCTGCTCCGCCTGCTCATGCTGGACCCGGGCCTGGCGGGGCGGATGGAGGGCGTCACGGGGGCGGAGTTCTCCTCCCCGCTGCTGGGCCGGGCCTTCGACTGCCTGAGCGGCCGGGCGGCGGCGGGGCTGTCCACCCAGCTGGCCGCCCTGGCCGGGGAGTTCACCGGCGAGGAGATGGACCATCTGGCCCAGGTGGCCGCCCAGCCGGAGTCGGTGGCCAACAGCGGCCTGGCCATACCCAACTACATATCCGCCATCCGGATGGAGCGGGCCAAGCGGGACGCCATGTGCCAGGACGAGGCGCTGCTGGCGGCGCAGAAGAAATATCAACAGAAGAAAGCATATATGGAGGAGAAGCAATGAGTACTAAAAAGAAAGAGAACGCCCCGGAGATGTTTCTGGAGAAAAAAGAAAAAAATACCGATATCCAGGCCCGCATGGAGACGAGCAAGGCCGAGATCATGAAGGTGGTAGAGGGCATCCCCGGCGCGGATAAGCTGGGGGAGCTGATCGAGCGGGGCAAGAAAAAGGGAAAGCTCTCCTCCTCTGAGCTGCTGGACGTGCTGGAGGACATGGAGCTGGGCACCGACCAGATGGACAAGATCTATGACACCCTGGAGAACCTGGGCGTGGAGACGGTGGGGGAGGACTACATGCCCGACCTGGCCGACACGGTGGAGCCCCCGGCGGAGGAGATGGAGGAGATTGCCGAGGAGGAGATCGTGGACCCCAACTCCCTTATCGACACCTTTGGCACCGACGACCCGGTGCGCATGTACCTGAAAGAGATCGGCAAGGTGAACCTGCTCACCTTCGAGGAGGAGGTGGAGCTGGCCCAGGCCATGACCGCCGGCACCGCCGCCCAGGAGCAGCTGAATGAGCTGGCGCAGTCCGGCGGGGAGATACCCGAGGAGCTGCGCCGCGAGCTGGAGAAGACCATCAAAAAGGGGGAGCGGGCCCGCCAGCGGCTGGCCGAAGCCAACCTGCGCCTGGTGGTGTCCATCGCAAAGCGGTACGTGGGCCGGGGGATGCAGTTCCTGGACCTGATCCAGGAGGGCAACCTGGGCCTGATTAAGGCGGTGGAGAAGTTCGACTATGTGAAGGGCTTCAAGTTTTCCACCTACGCCACCTGGTGGATCAGGCAGGCCATCACAAGGGCCATCGCCGACCAGGCCCGCACCATCCGCATCCCCGTCCACATGGTGGAGACGATCAACAAGGTGATCCGGGTCCAGCGCCAGCTTCTCCAGGAGCTGGGCCACGACCCCACCCCGGAGGAGACTGCCGAGGAGATGAACATGCCCGCCGAGCGGGTGAGGGAGATTTTAAAGATCGCCCAGGAGCCCGTCTCCCTGGAGACGCCCATCGGTGAGGAGGAGGACTCCCACCTGGGGGACTTCATCCCCGATGAGGACGCCTCCGAGCCCGCCGAAGCGGCCTCCTTCACCCTTTTGAAGGAGCAGCTGGTGGAGGTGCTGTCCACCCTGACCCCCCGGGAGGAGAAGGTGCTCAAGCTGCGCTTTGGCATCGAGGACGGCCGCACCCGCACCCTGGAGGAGGTGGGCAAGGAGTTCAACGTGACCAGGGAGCGCATCCGCCAGATCGAAGCCAAGGCCCTCAGAAAACTGCGCCATCCCTCCCGAAGCAAGAAGCTGAAGGACTTTTTGAACTGAGCAGGAAGCGGACTGCCGCAATTTTTAGGGGCGCAGTTTTCGGGGCCCCCATGCGAGCCCAGCGCAGCGGGTCGCATGGGGAGAGACGGGGCAGCGAAATGAGCGAGCTTTCGCCAAAGGCGGAAGCGAGGAATATGGAGCTTGCCCCGTCGACGCGCCACCCCTCCCGAAGCAAGAAGCTGAAGGACTTTTTGAACTGAGCAGGAAGTTTTTTTGAACTGAGTAGGGCGGGACGACCCGGCCCGCCGTTGCAATACGGGGAAGGTCCACAAAGCGGCGCGCCGAGGTCGCCGCGCCCTACAGAACGGCCCATTTAGAAATACAGAAAGGAAGTAGATCGCCATGACGGACGAGCAGAACAAAAAGCCGGAGTCCTTTGACCAGGACTCTGTGATGATATACATTGACCCAAAGCTGATGAGCAGCCTGAACGATATGGCGGAAAAGAAGCAGGAGGACCTGAAAGCCCTCCAGTCGGCCGCCGAGGACGGCGACCTGGACGCCCAGTACCGGCTGGGCCGCAGCTACTACTACGGCGACGACGGCGCCCCCCAGGACGGGGAGCGGGCCTTCGAGTGGTTCAGCCGGGCGGCCGAGGGGGGCAGCATCGCGGGCCAACACTACCTGGGCCTGTGCTGGCTCCGGGGCATCGGCGTAGAGAAGGACATGGCCCGTGGGGCGGAGGTGCTGGCCGACGCGGCGGCGGAGGGCTATCCCCCCGCCCAGTGCGAGCTGGGGCTGTGCTATGAGCTGGGCCACGGGGTGGAGATGGACAAGGGCCGGGCGGCGGAGCTGTATCAGGAAGCCGCCGACCAGGACTACGCCCCCGCCCAGTGCAACCTGGGCTATTTCTACTACCAGGGCATCTACTTCGAGGAGAACAACGACATGGCGGCGGAGCTCTTTGCCAAGTCGGCCCAGCAGGGCTACCCCCGGGCCCAGGTGCTGATGGGGGAGTGCTTTGAGAACGGCTACGGCGTGGAGAAGGACGAAGCCAAGGCCATAGAGCTGTACCGGGCGGCCTATGAGCAGCACTACCCCGACGGGGCCTGCACCCTGGGCCTGTGCTACGAGTCTGGCATGGGTGTGGAGGAGGACAAGGCCCGGGCGGTGGAGCTGTACCGTGAAGCCGCCGAGCAGGACTTCCCGCCGGCCATGTGCAACCTGGGCTTCTGCTACTACGTGGGCATCGGCGTGGAGGAGGACGCGGAAAAGGCGGCGGAGTGGTTCACCAAGGCCGCCGACCGGGAGGTCCCCCGGGCTATATTCCTGCTGGGGGAGTGCTACGACCGGGGCTTCGGCGTGGAGCAGAACTACGAAAGGGCGGTCAAGCTCTACCAGAGCGCCGCGGACAAGGAATATACCTCCGCCTACTGCTCGCTGGGCCTGTGCTACGAGTGGGGCCAGGGGGTGGAGAAGGACCTGGACAAGGCGCTGGAGCTGTACCGCCTGGCGGCGGATCGGGGAATGCCCCGGGCCCAGTGCAATCTGGGCTTCTG
Source organism: Lawsonibacter sp. (assembly GCA_022798855.1). Classification (GTDB taxonomy): domain Bacteria; phylum Bacillota; class Clostridia; order Oscillospirales; family Oscillospiraceae; genus Lawsonibacter. The sequence continues at coordinate 5,921 of JAAWNI010000031.1, forward strand.
CTACTACCAGGGCATCGGGGTCGAGGAGGACAACGACGAAGCGGTGAAGTGGTTCACCCTGGCCGCCGACCAGGGCTATCCCCGGGCCCAGCAGATGCTGGGGGAGTGCTATGAAAACGGCTACGGGGTGGAGAAGGACGAGGGCAAGGCGGTGGAGCTGTACCGCCAGGCCCACGAAGCCGGCTACCCCTCCGCCACCTGCGCCTTGGGCCTGTGCTATGAGCTGGGCACCGGGGTGGAGCGGGACCTGGGCAGGGCGGTGGAGTTGTACCGCCAGGCCGCCGAGCGGGGGGACGTGCGGGCCCAGTGCAATCTGGGCTACTGCTGCTACCAGGGCATCGGGGTCGAGGAGGACAACGAGGAAGCGGCGAAGTGGTTTGCCCAGGCCGCTGAACAGGGCTACCCCCGGGCCCAGCAGCTTTTGGGGGAATGCTATGAGAACGGCTACGGCGTGGAAAAGGACATCTCTAAGGCCGTCCAGCTCTACCAGCAGGCCTGCGACAAACAGTTCGTGCCTGCCATGTGCGCCTTGGGCCTGTGCTATGAGCTGGGCCTGGGCCTGCCGGTGGACAAGGAACGGGCCAGGGAGCTCTACCTCCAGGCCGCCCAGCGGGGCTATCCCCGGGCCCAGTGCAATTTGGGCTTCTTTTACTACCACGGCATCGGCGTGGAGGAGGACAACGACGAAGCGGTAAAGTGGTTTACCCAGGCCGCCGAACAGGGCTACCCCCGGGCCCAGCAGCTTCTGGGGGAGTGCTACGAGAACGGCTACGGGGTGGAGCAGGACGAAGCCAAGGCGGCGGAGCTGTACCAGCTGGCCCACCGGGCGGGCTACGTCCCCGCCACCTGCGCCCTGGGCACCTGCTATGAGTACGGCGACGGCGTGGAGAAGGACCTGGACAAGGCGGTGGAGCTGTACCGCCAGGCGGCGGAAAAAGGGCTGGCCCGGGCCCAGTGCAACCTGGGCTACTGCTGCTACCGGGGCATCGGCGTGGAGGAGAACGACGATGAAGCGGCGGAGTGGTTCGCTAAGGCGGCGGAGCAGGGCTTCCCCCGGGCGCAGTGTCTGCTGGGGGAGTGCTATGAGAACGGCTACGGCGTGGAGCGGGATATCCACAAGGCGGCGGAGTGGTATCAGAAGGCGGCGGAGGAGCACTATCCCCCCGCCCAGTGCGCCCTGGGGCTGTGCTATGAGCTGGGCCTGGGGGTGCCGGAGGACAAAGACCGGGCCAGAGAGCTCTACCTCCAGGCCGCCCAGCGGGGCCACGCCAAGGCCCAGTGCAATTTGGGCTTTTTCTACTACCAGGGCATCAGCGTGGAGGAGGACAACGAAGAAGCCTTCCAGTGGTTCCAGCGCTCGGCGGACCAGGGCTACCCCCGGGCACAGTATCTGCTGGGGGAGTGCTATGAGAACGGCTACGGCGTGGAGGTGAACATCCACAGGGCGGTGGACCTGTACCGGAAGGCCGCCAATGGGGGCAGCGCCGGGGGCGCCTGCTCGCTGGGGCTGTGCTATGAGGTGGGCCACGGGGTGCCGGAGGACAAGGCCAAAGCGGTGGAGCTGTACCGCCGGGCGGCGGAGCAGGGCCTGCCCCGGGCCCAGTGCAACCTGGGCTACTGCTGCTATGAGGGCATTGGGACAGAGGTCGACTATGAACAGGCCTTCCACTGGTTCACGCAGGCGGCGGAGCAGGAAAACCCCCGGGGCCAGTGCATGCTGGGCCTGTGCTACGAGACGGGCCATGGCGTGGCGGAGGACAAGGTGAAAGCTGTGGAGTACTACCAGCTGGCCGCCAGTAGCGGCAATGCCACCGCTATGTGCAATCTGGGCTACTGCTTCTACCAGGGCATCGGCGTGGAGGAAAATGACGAGGAAGCGGTGAAGTGGTTCCAAATGGCCGCCAGCCACGGCCACCCCCGGGCGCTGTTCTACATGGGCGAGTGCTATGAGGAGGGCAACGGCGTGGCGGTTGACCTGAAAAAGGCCAAAGACTACTACCAGCAGTCCGCGGCCAAGGGCTACCAGCTGGCCAAGGACGCCCTCCAGCGGCTGGAGGGGAGGCCCGCCGGCCCTTACGCCTACACCCCGCCGGAGGGCCCTAAGCCGGCCCCCCAGCCCCCCCGGGCGGAGAAGCCAAAGCGGGGCGGCCTGTTTGGGTTTTTCAAGAAAAAGTGATACATAGGAAAAAGGAGGTTCCCCGGATGGGGAATCTCCTTTGACTATTTGGACAGGCTCTCGATGGCGGCGGCGGCGGCCATCTGTTCGGCCTCCTTTTTGCTGCGGCCGGAGCCGGAGCCCACGGCCTGGCCGTTCAAGGTGACCTCCACAAAGAAGCGCTTGTTGTGGTCGGGGCCCTCCTCGCCCACCAGGCGGTAGCGGAGGACCTGGCCGCTCTCCCGCTGCACCAGCTCTTGGAGGGCGGTCTTGTGGTCCAGCGGCTTGGCCAGGCCGTCGGTTTCCCGGCTGAGGATATATTTTTGGATAAACTTCCGGGCTGAGCCGATGCCGCCGTCCAGGTAGATGGCGGCCAGGACGGCTTCCACGGCGTCGGCCTGGATAGAGGGCCTTTCCCGGCCGCCGCCGGAGCTCTCCCCTTTGCCGAGGCGGAGGTACTCCCCCAGGTTCAGCGCCTGGGCCACCTCCACCAGGCTCTCCTCGCAGACGAGGGCGGCTCTGGTGCGGGTCAGGTCCCCCTCGGGCAGGTCGGGGTGGCCGCGGTACAGATGGTCGGCCACCACCATGCCCAGGATGGAGTCGCCCAGGAACTCCAGCCGCTCGTTGCTGGGCAGCTTGCCCCGGCTCTCGTTGGCCCTGGAGCTGTGGGTCAGGGCGTTTTCCAGCAGCTCCCGGTTCTGAAATGAGTAGCCCAGCTTTTCTTCCAAAGTATTCATTTAAAACTCCTTAGAATAAGGTGGAACTCCGCTCTGGGCGGAGTTCCGTCAAAGTGGTTGTCAGTCGATCTTATTCTGAAGAAACCTAACCAGGTCGCTTACCGTGGAGATGGAGGAGGCCTCCTCCTCGTCCAGTTCCTCGATGCCGAATTCCTCCTCCAGGGCCATGGACAGGTCCACGATATCTACGGAATCGGCGTTCAAATCATCGGTAAATGAGGTTTCCATGGTGATGCTGTCCGCATCGACATTGAATTGCTCGGCGATTAGGGCAGCCAGCTTTTCAAAGATCATATTTGTGTCGCTCCTTCTGTCTGTGCCAACGCACATTTTCTGTCCTTATGATAGGCATAATTGCCCCGGCTGTCAATAGGGTTTTTCCATTTTCTTCGAGGAATTCCACCGCCGCAGTTCTCCCAGGGCCTGGGGGGCGAGGAGCAGAAGGGCGGCCAGGTTGGGCAGAGCCATCAGGGCGTTGCACAGATCCACCAGCTGCCAGATGGCCTGGGGGCTCCAGACCGCCCCCAGAACGACGCAGCCCAAGAAGACGGCCCGGTATAGAAGCGTCAGCCCCCGGGGCATTTTCCGGGGCCCGTTTTCCTGGGAAAAGAGGAAGGCAAGGCTCTGCTCGCCGTAGCAGCTCCACCCCAGGATGGAGGAGAAGGCGAACAGCAGCAGGGACAGGGTGACGACCCCCTCCCCCACCGGGCCCAGGACGGAGCCGAAGGCGGCGGCGGTGAGGGCCGCGCCGGAGGGTCCGCCGGGGCGCCACGCCCCGCTGGACAAAATGGCCAGGGCGGTAACGGTGCACACCAGCATGGTGGACAGGAAGACCTCAAAGATCCCCCACATGCCCTGGCGGGCGGGGGAGTCGGTCCGGGCGGCGCCGTGGGCGATGGCGGAGGTGCCCAGGCCGGCCTCGTTGGTGAACACACCACGGGCGGCCCCGTAGCGGATGGCCGTGGAGACGGTCCAGCCGCCGCAGCCCCCCGCCAGGGCGGCGGGGCGGAAGGCGTGGGAGAATATCTGACCCAGTGCGGCCGGGACGGCGCTCCAGTTGCGGGCCAGCACCAGCCCGCCGCCCCCCAGATACAGCGCAGCCATAAGGGGCACCAGGGCGGTGGACACCGCCGCCACCCGGCCCAGCCCGCCCAACATGACGAGCCCGGCCAACAGGGCGGCGGCCAGCCCTACTGCCAGCCGGGGGAGACCCCAGGCCGCCTCCAGGCTGGAAGCGATGGAGGAGGACTGCACCAGGTTGCCCCCCGCCAGGGTGGCGGGAAGGCAGGCCAGGCAGAAGCAGGATGCCAGGAAGGGGGAGCCAACCCCGTCCCGCAGGTAGAACATGGGCCCGCCCCGGAGCTGGCCGTCCGGCCCCCGGCGCTGGTACTTCACCGCGAGGAGCTTTTCGCCGCAGCTGGTCATCATGCCCAGGAAGGAGAACACCCACATCCAGAAGATGGCCCCCGGCCCCCCGGCGGCGAGGGCGGCCGCCACCCCGGCGATGGAGCCGGTGCCGATGGTGGAAGCCAGGGCGGTGGCCAAGGCCTGGAAGGGGGACAGCCCGCCTTTCCCGCCCACCTGGGGCCGGCGGAACAGCGAGCCCGCCGTGGCCCGCCACCAGACGGGAAACTCAAAAAGCTGAAAAAATCCGGAGCCAGCGGAGTACACCAGCCCGGTGGTGAGGAAAAGCCCCAGCAGCCAGGGGTTCCACAGGAAGTCGGTGAGCCGGGATAAAAGTTCCACCCATACCACCTCGAAACAGCGTGGACGCCAGGGCGTCCCAAAGGACCATATGCGGGGCGGGGAGAAAAAATGCGCCCTCCGGGAACTTTTTCCTCGGAGGAGCGTCTATACTGATAGAGAGACAAAACACAACACAGCCCACACCCGCGAAAACGAAAAAAAGGAGATGTACGGCATGAACAAGAAATTATTGACGCTCGCGCTGAGCGGCGCGCTGCTCTGCTCCATGGGGGCTCCGTCCCTGGCGGCGGGGAACATCCCCTCCCCCAAAGCGGAGGGCCCGGGGGCGGGGGACGTCCAGCCCCTTCCCGACAGCCAGCTGTATTACGGACAGGTCAAGGCGGTGCTCACCCATGAGGACGGGGCCGTCGCCGGCCTGCACATGGACTCTGAGCGGTACGGCGAGTATGTGATGAAGATATCCGGCCAGACCTTCTGGATCGACAGCGGGGAGCGGACCGCCAGTGGTCCCGACGGCCTGGAGCCGGGGGAGCGGCTCTATGTGTTCCACAGCCCTGTCTCCACCCGGTCCATGCCGCCCCAGTCCGCCGCCTTCGCCGTGGTGCGCAATGCCCCCCAGGATGCGGGCTGCGCCATGTACCACAAGGTGGAGGGGGTGGAGGAGCTGGAGGACAGGCTCCAGATCACCACGGACAACGGCGGGCTGTTTCTGTACGCCGGGGAGGAGACTGGCCTGGCCTCCTACACCGGGAGCCCTGTGGACGGCCTGGGGGCCATTGAGCCCGGGGCCCACATCATGGCATGGTACGACGTGGTGGCGCTGTCCTACCCCGGCCAGGCCTATGCCCAGCACATCATGGTGCTGGACCAGGAAGCGGCCGCCGGGCCGCTGACCCGCTCCGCCCTGGTCAGCCTGATGCACGAAGCCCAGGGGAAGCCGGTGGTGAACTACCTGATGGATTACAGCGACGTAGACCCCTCCGCCCCCTACGGGGAGGCCATGCGCTGGGCCAGCAGCGAGGGGATTATCAGCGGCTACGGCGACGGCAGCGCCGGCCCCGGCGACGGGGTGGACCGGGAGCAGATGGCGGTGATGGTGTGGCGCTGGGCGGGCAGCCCCATGCTGATGGACTACCCCGGCCTGGCCAATTACTCCGACGCGGGGGACATCTCCCTCTTTGCCCAGCCGGCGCTGGCCTGGGCCCATCAGAAGGGCCTGCTCCCCGCCGAGGGCCGCTTAGGCCCCAAGGATGCCGTGTCCCTGGCGGAGGCGGAAGCCATGATCGCCGCTCTGAGCAAGGCCAAGGCTGAGTAACCCCGAAATATAATCTGCCCCCTGGCGCGGCCTGTATACCGTGCCAGGGGGCTTTTTTACGTCAGCTCCGGACCTCTGGAGATGGCCAGCTTGAGGAGGACGGGGGTCAGCAGGGCGGAGCAGATCACCGCCAGAACGATAGCGGGGAGGATGGACGGGTCGATCATCCCCGCGTTGATGCCCCGCTGGGCCACCATCAGGGCCACCTCGCTGCGGGCCACCATGCCGATGCCCACCACCAGGGACTGGTGGCGGCTCATGCGGCAGGCCAGGCCGCCCAGGCCGCAGCCCACGACCTTGGACAGCACGGCGGCGGCCACCAGCAGCAGGGCGAAGGCCAGGATGCTGGAATTCATGTCCCGGAGGTTGGTTTTCATGCCCACCCCGGCGAAAAATACCGGGGTAAACACCATATAAGAGGTGATGGTGAACTTTTTAGCCACAAACTTCCGGGCCTTGGTCACGTTGCACAGGATCAGCCCGGCGAAGTAGGCCCCGGTGATGTCGGCCACGCCGAACCACTCCTCGGAGCAGTAGGCCATCAGCAGGCAGAAGGCCAGGGACCACACCGCCACCCGGCGGCTGTGCCAGTGCTCCTCGGCCACGTAGATGAAAATCCGGCGGACGATCAGCCCCACCGCCAGCACAAAGACGAAGAAGAGGACGATGCGGAACAGCACCTGAACCGGGTCGGAGTCGCCGGAGCTGAAAGCGCTGAGGACGGACAGCACCACGATGCCGATGATGTCGTCGATCAGGGCGGCGCTGAGAAGGGTGGTGCCCGTCTTTGTTTTCAGCTTGCCCATCTCGTTCAGCGTCTCCACCGTGATGGAGACGGAGGTGGCGGAGAACACGGAGCCCATAAAGGCGGATTTCAGCAGGTTATATGCGGTAAACTCCCCGCCGCAGAAGAAGACGAAATACAGCCCGCCGCAGAGGAGCAGGGGCGTGAACACCCCCAGCACCGCGATCACGCTGGCCTGCACGCCAGTCTCCTTCAGCTCATTCATGTCGGTGTCGATGCCGGCGGTGAACATCAGCATGATCACGCCGATCTCCGCCGCCTTGACCAAAAAGTCGGTGCTCTCCAGCACGCCGAAGCCGCTGGGGCCCATGATGATGCCGGCCAGCAGGGCGCCCACCACCTGGGGCAGGTGGACGTGCTCGGTGAGCAGGCCGAAGACCTTGGTGGACAGCAGGATGACTGCCAAAAGCAGTAAGTAGGTATAGGATTCCATTGTTTAACTTCCCTCCAAAAAACACCGTCCGGGGCCGCCCCGGACGTCCCTGTATTATACGCACCGTTATCGGGGAAGTCAATGGTCAAAGTGTCAGGAAAATCCCGTTTTTTTCTTGCCCGATGGTGCAAAAACTGATATACTGTGATGTTAGATTTTTTAAGGAGTCTTCACAATATGAAAAAACTGATGGTCATTGACGGCAATTCCATTGTCAACCGGGCCTTCTACGGGGTCAGCCAGAGCCTGGCCACCCGGGAGGGCCAGCCCACCAACGCCATTTTCGGCTTTCTGAACATTTTAAACAAGCTGCTGGACGAGTCGGCCCCCGACGCCCTGTGCGTCACCTTCGACCGGGCGGCCCCCACCTTCCGGCACCTGGCCTTCGAGGGCTACAAAGCCAACCGGAAGGGGATGCCCGAGGAGCTGGCCAGCCAGATGCCCCTTTTAAAGGAGGTGCTGGCGGCCCTGAACGTGCCCATGTACGAGCTGGACGGCTGGGAGGCCGACGATCTGCTGGGCACCATCGCCCGGCTGGACGAGGCCGCCGGCTGGGAGACGGCCATCGTCACCGGGGACAAGGACGCCCTCCAGCTGGTGACGGACCAGACCACCGTCAAGCTGGTGTCCACCCGAATGGGCCGCACCACCACCAAAGACGTAACTCCGGAGCTTTTCCGAAAGGAATACGGCTTCGACCCCAAAAACATCATCGACCTGAAGGCCCTCATGGGGGACTCCTCCGACAACTACCCCGGCGTGAAGGGTGTGGGCGAGAAGACGGCCATGTCCCTCATCCAGCTCTATCACACCGTTGCCCACCTGTACGACCACATGCCGGAGATTTGCTCCGCCCCCAATGTGGACGCCAAGCCCGGCCTGGTAAAGAAGCTGGCCGAAGGGAAGGAGAGCGCTTTCCTGTCCTATGACCTGGCAACAATACGCACCGACGCGCCCATCGACTTTAGTCCCGAGGCCAATCTGCGTCAAGCGCCGGACAACAACCGGTTGTACCAGCTTTTCCTGAACCTGGAATTTTCCAAGCTCATTGACAAATACGGTCTCACCGCCCCCCAGGGGGAGCAGGCGGT